>NZ_JANZKM010000011.1:0-99618 GCF_025642935.1 Curtobacterium sp. RIT-PI-V | reverse complement strand
CCGAGCGGTCACAAACCGTCGGTTCGGCCCGTTCCAGTCGACACGTCGTGACCGCTCGGCGGCGCAGCAGCGGGGAGTCCTAGCCGGCTCCTGCGTGCGGCTTGCGGGTGTCTTGGGTCGTCTCTCCCGCACAGGAGGCCCGGCTCACCTCGTTCTCCCCAGTTTCCGTGCGCGCGAGGTCGGCTCGAGTGCCCCGCAACGACCATGACGGCATGCCAGCTGCCCGCCGCCTTCCTGCTCCGTTCGACCGTTCCACCTTCCGCGTGGCCGACGCGGTGGAGCACGGCATCGATCGGGAACGACTTCGACGTGCCGACCTGGCAGCCCCGGTCCACGGTGTGCGTGCCCCGATCGACTCGGCGGACTTCATCGACGCCGTCGCGCTGGTCATGCGTCCCGACCAGTTCTTCAGTCACACGACTGCCGCCGAGATCTGGGGCGCGCCACTGCCGCAGTCGGTGCGCTCGGTCGGCCCGGTGCACGTCTCGACCACGCGAGACGGGTACCGGATGCGGCGGCCCGGCGTGGCCGCACACCGTCTCGACCGACCAAGGACCGTCGAACACCGCGGGTTCCTGGTCAGCGTCCCCGCACAGATGTGGTTCGAGTGCGCCGGCGTGCTCCAGCGTGACGCCCTGGTCGCGATCGGGGACCACCTCGTCGGACCCGCCGGGCTGGCGACGGCGGACGACCTCCGTGCGTCGATCCGACCCGGAACACGCTTCGCGGTCGCTGCTCGGCGTGCGCTGGACCTCGTCCGGCCAGGCGCGGAGTCCCCTCGGGAGACGTGGCTCCGCCTGGCAGTCGTCGATGCGGGGTTCCCCGAGCCGGAGCTGAACGTCGACGTGCACGACGGTGCGGGGAAGTTCCTCGGCCGCGTCGACATGGCGTGGTCGGAGTTCGGCATCGCGTTGGAGTACGACGGCGACCACCACCGTGAGCGCGACACCTTCCGACACGATCAGCGGAGGGACAACGGGTTCGTGGTGAACGACTGGCTCGTGATCCACGCGACGGCATCGGATGCACACCGACCCGCGGTGTTGTTCGAGCGGCTTCGCCAGGCGTTCGAGGTCCGAGCGGTCAGAAGTCGTCGGCGGTCAGCGTGATCGCCGCGATCGCCGCGCACAGAGACAGGTCGTCGCGCGGTCACGACACGTCTCCAGCCGATCGTCGGGTGGTCACGAACTGTCGTCCGCCGAGCGCACAGACGACAGATCGTGACCGCTCGGCGGCGTCGAACGGGGTGTTGTGACCGGGCGGGACGGCCGGGCGACCCCGTCAGGCGGCGTAGTCGCGGGGCAGCAGCGGCAGCCAGACGCGGAAGGTCGCGCCGCCGCCCTCGGTGTCGAAGACCTCGACCGAGCCGTGGTGTGCCGCGACGATGCCCGACACGATGGCGAGCCCGAGGCCCGAGCCACCGGTGTCCCGCGCACGCGAGGTGTCGGCTCGCCAGAACCGCTGGAAGATCTTGTCGCGCAGCTGCGCCGGGATCCCCTCACCGTGGTCGATGACGTCGATGTGGGCCATGCCGCGGTCGTCGTCCACTCCGACGCCGATCTCGATCGGGTCGTCGTGCTCGGTGAACCGCATGGCGTTGCCCATCAGGTTCGTCACGATCTGGCGGATCTTGTTCTCCTCCGCCAGCACGATCGGGGGACGCTTGGGCATGACGACCGTGGGCAGTGGCGTCGTCTCGTCGGTGGGAGCGGCACCGGCCTCGATGTCCATCGCCCGGGTCCGCCGAGCACGCAGCCGCGCGATCGTCTGCCGCGAGAACGCGATGGGGCCGGTGGTGTTCGCGGACGTGGGCGATGCCGGGGGGACCTCGCCCGTGTCGGACAAGGAGCCCGACGAGTCCGACGACCCCGACGAGAGCGACGACGACGACGCGCGCGGCCGCACGGCCTGGGGCACGCTCTCGCCCGTCAAGGCGTCCTCGACGAGCACCTGGATCTCGCGGTCCGGGTTGGACGCCATGGTGTCGAGCGCCGAGTCACGGGCGATCGCCACGAGGTCGACCGGACCGAGCTCGAGCGGCTTCGACTCGTCGATGCGGGCGAGCTGGAGCAGGTCCTGCACGAGCAGGCCCATCCGCTTCGCCTCTTTCTCGATGCGCTCCATCGCCTGGGCGACGTCTTCTTCCTTGCGGAGGGCGCCCATCCGGTAGAGCTCGGCGTACCCGCGCAGGGACACCAGCGGGGTGCGGAGTTCGTGCGAGGCGTCGCCGACGAACCGGCGCATCTGGTCGATGGTGCGCTGGCGGTCCTCGAACGCGGTGTCGATGCGCTCGAGCATGACGTTGAGGGAGCGGTTCAGGCGCCCGACCTCGGTGTTCGGGGTGTCAGCCTCGAGGCGCTGGTTGAAGTCCCCGGCGGCGAAGCGTGCGGCGGTGTCCTCGACGTCGCGCAGCGGGTCGAACGTGGCGGTGACGAGCAGCCGTGTGAGCATGGCGCCGAGCAGGATCACGGAGATGCCGAAGCCCAGGAAGATGACGGTGAACCGGGCGATGGTCTGGTCGGTGTCGGCGCTCGACACCGCGACGAGCACGAAGCCGGTCTCGGTGGAGCCGTCGGACTGGTTCTGCAGCGATGCCGGGATGATCTGGGCGCGCCACTCGTGGTTGTGCTGGCTGTCGTAGAGCGAGAAGCGCGCACCGTTCTGCGCTGCCGTCGAGAAGTCGAGTTCGCGGACGTCCGGTCGGCTGGACGCCGGCGTCTCGCAGATCTGGTCGCCGTCGGCGTCGTACGCGGCGACGTAGGCGCTCTGCGACAGCACGACCGACAGCTTGCAGTACTGCTCGCCGTCGCTGATGTTCTGGCCCTCGAGCTGCTCCGTGGTGCCCTTGACGTTGTTGTCGAGCTGCGCCATCAGGTACGTCGACAGGACGGTCATGGTGCCGAGCCCGGCGACGAGCAGGCCGAGCGCGACCAGGAGCACCGTGATCCCGGTGATCTTGGTGCGCAGGGAGATCCCGTCCCACCAGCGGTTCATTCGCGTGTGCATGCTGCCTCAACGATAGACAGCGGCCGCCCGGTGAAACCGGACGGCCGCCGTGAAGAACGGGCGGTGCTACGAGGCCTTGGAGGCCTTCAGCATGTACCCGAAGCCGCGCTTGGTCTGGATGATCGGCTCGGCCGAGTACTGGTCGAGCTTGCGGCGCAGGTACGAGATGTAGCTCTCGACGATGCCCGCGTCGCCGTTGAAGTCGTACTCCCACACGTGGTCGAGGATCTGTGCCTTCGACAGCACGCGGTTGGGGTTGAGCATCAGGTAGCGGAGCAGCTTGAACTCGGTGGGGGAGAGTTCGATCTGCGCGTCACCGATCGTGACCTCGTGCGTGTCCTGGTCCATGGTGAGCTCGCCGGCGCGGATGATCGCGTCTTCCTCGTCGTTCATGGTGCGACGCAGGATGGCCTTGATGCGGGCGACGATCTCGTCGAGGGAGAACGGCTTGGTGACGTAGTCGTCGCCGCCGACGGTGAGGCCGGTGATCTTGTCCTCGGTGTCGTCCTTCGCGGTGAGGAACAGGATCGGCGAGGTGTAGCCCGACGACCGCAGGCGCTTGGTGACGCCGAAGCCGTTCATGTCGGGGAGCATCACGTCGAGGATGATCAGGTCGGGTTCTTCCTCGAGCACGGCCGAGATCGCCTGTGCGCCGTTGCCGACGGCACGGACGGCGAACCCGGCGAAGCGCAACGAGGTCGTCAGGAGGTCGCGGATGTTCGGCTCGTCGTCGACGATCAGGATCTTGGGGCCATCGCTCATGGTCCTATCTTCTGACCGTTCCCTAATGGTTTCCTGAGAGCGGTGCGTACGTCAGCCCACGGGCGCCTGGACCTGGTCGGCATCCAGGATCGTGTAGGAGTACCCCTGCTCCGCGAGGAACCGCTGCCGGTTCTGCGCGAAGTCCTGGTCGACGGTGTCCCGCGCGACGAGCGTGTAGAACGACGCCGGCAGGCCGTCCTTGTTCGGACGGAGCAGTCGACCGAGGCGCTGCGCCTCTTCCTGCCGTGACCCGAACGACCCGGAGACCTGGATCGCGACGGTGGCGTCGGGCAGGTCGATCGAGAAGTTTGCGACCTTCGACACGACGAGCACGTCCACCTCGCCGGCACGGAACGCGTCGTACAGCCGTTCGCGCTCGTCGACCGGCGTCGCACCGGTGATCTCTGCCGCGTCGAGCGATGCCGCCAGTTCGTCGAGCTGGTCGATGTACTGCCCGATCACCAGGATCTGCTCGCCGCGGTGCTTCTCGATGAGCTCGCGGACGACCGGGGTCTTCGCGGGCGACGTGGCGGCGAGCCGGTAGCGCTCGTCGTCGCTCGAGGCCGCGTACTCCAGGCGCTCCTGGTGCGGCAGGTCGATGCGGACCTCGTAGCACTCGGCCGGGGAGATGTAGCCCTGCGCCTCGATCTCCTTCCACGGGGCGTCGTAGCGCTTCGGGCCGATGAGCGAGAACACGTCCCCTTCGCGGCCGTCCTCGCGCACGAGCGTCGCGGTCAGGCCCAGGCGTCGGCGGGCCTGCAGGTCGGCGGTCAGCTTGAACACCGGGGCGGGCAGCAGGTGCACCTCGTCGTAGACGATGAGGCCCCAGTCGAGGGCGTCGAGCAGCGACAGGTGCGTGTACTCGCCCTTCCGCCGGGCGGTCAGGATCTGGTAGGTCGCGATCGTGACCGGCCGGATCTCCTTGACGCTGCCCGAGTACTCGCCGATGTCCTCGGGCTGCAGGGTCGTGCGCTTGAGGAGCTCGCTGCGCCACTGCCGTGCGGACACGGTGTTCGTCACGAGGATGAGCGTGGTCGCCTTGACGGTCGCCATCGCGCCGGCACCGACCAGGGTCTTGCCAGCACCACAGGGCAGCACGACGACACCGGACCCCTGCGCGAAGAAGGTGTCGACGGCCTGCTCCTGGTACGGGCGCATGTGCCACTCGGCCGTGTCGAGGTCGATGGGGTGCGGCTGCCCGGGGGTGTAGCCCGCCAGGTCCTCGGCCGGCCAGCCGAGCTTCACGAGTTCCTGCTTGATCTGCCCGCGCGCCCACGGCTGCAGCTCGACCTCGGAGGGGTTCCGCATGTCGCCGAGCAGGGGCTTGATCCGCTTCGACCGGATGACCTCGGCCAGCACGGACGGGTCCTCGGCGGTCAGGAGCAGGACGGGCAGGCGCTCCAGTTCCTCGGTGGGGGAGTTCGCGATGACCGGGGCGTCCTCGCGTTCCTCGCGCCGGATGACGAGTCGGCCGTAGCGGGACACCGTGTCGCGGATGTCCACGGTGACGCTCTGCGGGACCGGGAACTTGGCGAAGCGCTCGAGGGTGGCGATCATCGCCTCGGCGTCGTGTCCGGCGGCCCGTGCGTTCCACAGGCCGAGGCGGGTGATGCGGTAGGTGTGCACGTGCTCGGGGGCGCGTTCGAGTTCGGCGAAGGCCGCGAGCTCGTGGCGTGCGTCCTCGGCGTCGGGGTGAGCAACCTCGAGGAGCACGGTGCGGTCGCTCTGCACGATCAGCGGTCCGTTCATGACCTGCCAGCCTAGCCGTCGTCACCTGCGTTCGGGTGACCGTGCACCTCAGGCGTCGCTCTCGACCGCCACGACGAGCGACAGCGGCAACGTGCGCTCGACGTCGACGCTGGTGTCGCGCCCACGGACGCGTCCGGCGGCGACCGAGGTCGGGATGATCGAGAACGGCCGTTCGGAGCCGTCCGGCATCCGCACCGTCAGCCGGATCGGCGTGCGACCGCGCACGGCCAGGTCGATCTGCCGCCCCAGCCACTCCTGCTCGGGTTCCGCGTCGCCACGCTGGGTGGTCAGGCGGAGCCGTTCCACGAGTGCGTGCGCCGCCTGTTCCGGCGAGCGTCCGGTGGGGCTGCGCCGACCGGGAGGCCCGTGGTGCGTCTCGGGGCGGGCGCCGGTCGCGAGCACGGCCGGGTAGCGCTGGTCCTCGAGCGCGGTGTGCACGACGTGCGCCGGGTAGCGGGTGGTGAGCGTCGTCAGGTCGCTGCGCTCCCACGCCATCTGCCGGAGTTCGGCGTCGACACCGATCAGGTCGAGCTGGTCCGCGGTGCCGCGCACCACGGTGCCGACCCCGCCCTCGCCGCGGTCGACGACGATGCTGCCGTCGCGTCCGGCGACCTGGTCGACCAGGTAGGCGAGGGGCTGCGGGACGCCGGTCGACGACAGCCGGGTGAGCAGCGCCAGGACGTCGTCACGGGAGTGCCCGGCACGGAACGCCGTGCGCAGGGTGTCCTCGGAGATGCGGTAGCGGGCGGCCAGACCGGGTGCCTCGAGCACGGCGACCGTGCGCAGGGCGGCGTCGTCGACCGGCGCGAGGGGGCCGGGGGCGATCACCGTCAGGTCGTGCTGCAGGTACACCTGGCCGACGGTGCCGGGCAGGTCGTCCGCCGCGGGCCCGGCGTCGCCGTCCAGCAGTGCTCGGCCGGTGCTCGTGACGATGCCGTCGACCGCGAGTCCGAGCGACGCGGCGGTGCCGGCGGCGTCGAGCAGCACGGCGTCGAGCCAGCGGGAGCCCGCCGGGTACGCCCAACGGCCGAGTGCCACGAGGTCGCGCAGGTCGTCGTCGGCGAGGGCGAGGACCTCGTGCACCGCGGGACCGAGCGTGTCCGCCCAGGCCGACACGAGCGTCGCCCAGCGGTCCGGCCAGGCGGCGACGAGCCAGTCCTGTCCGGCGTCGGTGACCGTCCACCGGCCGGAGCCCGGGTCGGCGAACCCGACTCGGTCGAGCAGTGCGAGGCGGCCGGGCACGACGTCGGCGTCGGTGCCGATGCGCTCGGCCAGGGTCTTGGCGAGCGGCGTGCCGATGCCGCCCTTGACGAGCTCGCGGACGGTGCCGGCGTCCACCGCACGCAGCAGCTCGGCGAGCACGGTCATGCTCGAGAACGCCTGCTCCGCGCCCGTGGTGCGCGCGCGGTCCTGGCCGGCCACGTCGTCGGCGTGGGTGGCGCGATCGGGGCGATCCGGGCCTCCCGTCGATCGCAGTGCCACGAGGTCGGGGTGGGCGGCCACGCGTGCGGCGACCGCGTCGTCGACGGCGCCGTCCTCGTCGGCCAGGCCGAGCGTGATCGCCGGACCGAGGCGGTCGGCGTCCCCGCCGTCGCGGAGCGCCAGGATCGTGGCGCGGGGCAGGTGCTCGACGGCGGCGTCGACGGCGTCGTCGGTGCGGAGCGCCTCGGCTAGGTCGAAGAAGTCGGTGATCCGTTGCGGACCGGTCTCGCCGAGGGCGGCCGGGGGCAGGCTCCGCGCAGCGACGAGTCGTTCGAGGGAGTCGTCCGGCAACGCCCGGAGTCGGGCGGCCAGGTCGGCGGTGGTCGTCATCGTCCGGTGCCAGCGTCCGGGGCGGACGTCAGCGAGCCGTCCGGTTGGCTCGTGCGCGGCGCGTCCAGGTGATGGCGAGGAGCGTGAAGACCAGGACCATGCCGATCGGGAAGCCGACGAGCGGGATCGCCATGATCACCGGCCACGGCATGGAGCCCTGCGCGCTCGGGACCGTCAGCCACATGACGATCATCGCCGCCATGCAGAGGAACGCAGCGATGAAGATGCCACCGACCATGAACGCCAGAGCGCGTTCGGTACGATTGAACGTCACCGGGGGTTCTGCGGAATCCTGCGGGTTCCCGGTTGATCGGGTCGGATTGGCCATCGACCCAGGATATCCGACGCACCACGGCCGTACCACGACCTCGAGGAGTCCACGCATGCCCACCGGCAAGGTCAAGTTCTACGACGACGACAAGGGCTTCGGCTTCATCACCGGAGACGACGGCGACCAGGTGTTCCTGCACGCGTCCTCGCTGCCCGAGGGCGTCGTGACCGTGAAGGCGGGATCCCGGCTCGAGTACGGCGTCGTGCAGGGCAAGAAGGGGTCGCAGGCACTGTCCGTGCGGCTCCTCGACCCGCAGCCGTCGTTGTCCCGGATGACCCGTCGCTCCGCGGACGACATGGCCGTGATCGTCGAGGACCTGGTGAAGGAACTCGACCGGATCAGCGGAGACCTCCGCCACGGCCGCTACCCGAAGAACGGCGATCGACTCGCCGCCATCCTGCGGCACGTCGCAGACCAGTTGGAGGCGTGACGCCATGACAGACAGCGACGCAGTACCCGTTGACTACACCGACCTGGCGCGGACCGCGCTGCTCGAGGTGACGCCCGAGTCGAGCATCGGCGCGCCCGTCGGCACCGTGGACGAAGGCGACGGCGTCGTCTCCGTCCTGTTCGCGAACCGCATGCCGGGCTACCCCGGCTGGCGCTGGACCGTCAGCGTCGCGAAGGTCGGCGACGAGGACCCCACCGTGCTCGAGGTCGAGCTGATGCCCGGCGACGGCTCGCTCGTGGCACCGGAGTGGGTGCCGTGGTCCGAGCGACTGGCCGAGTACCGGGCGGCGCAGGTCCACGAGTCGGACGAGGAGTCCGACGACGACGAGCACGACGACGACTTCGATGACGAGTCGGATGATGACGACGACGACGAGGACGCCGACTACGACGACTCGGACGACGACGAAGCCGACGACGAGTCGGATGACGACTCGGATGACGACGAGGACGACGACGCCGAGTTCGAAGCGGACGAGGACGACCTCGACGAACCGGACGACGACGACATCGACGGTGTGGACGTCGACGCGCTCGCCGAAGCCTCGGAGCCGGACGCCTCCGAGCCGGACGCCTCCGAGCCGGACGACGACGACGTCGACGACGCCCCGCAGCCCCCTCGCCGTCGTCGCGCGCAGCGCGTGCAGCCCGTCGACCCGGACGCCGACCTCGACGGCGCCCAGCTCGATGCAGGTGAGGTCGACCCGGACTTCCACCGCTCCTGACACGCACCCGAAGAACGACGAAGCACCACGGGATCCCGTGGTGCTTCGTCGTTTCCGTGGTGTTCGTCGCTGGCGCTGGCGCGCGCGACGGACGGGTCAGCGCAGGGCGTCGACCGTGAAGTCGATCGCCTGCACGAGCTTCGCGACGTCGTCCGGGTCGATCGCGGTGAACGTCGCGACGCGCAGCTGGTTGCGCCCGAGCTTCCGGTACGGCTCGGTGTCGACGATGCCGTTCGCGCGCAGGGTCGCGGCGACGGCTTTGGCGTCGATCGAGTCGTCGAGGTCGATCGTGGCGACGACCTGCGAGCGGGCTGCGGGGTCGGTCACGAACGGCGTCGCGTAGTCGACCGACTCGGCCCAGTCGTACAGCGTCGACGACGAGGTCTTCGTGCGGGTGTCCGCCCAGGCCAGGCCGCCGGACTCGTTGATCCAGCGGACCTGGTCGTCGAGCAGCAACAGCGTCGAGATCGCCGGGGTGTTCAGCGTCTGGTTCAGGCGCGAGTTGTCGACGGCGTTCTTGAGCGACAGGAACTCGGGGATGTACCGACCGCTCGATGCGATGCGCTCGACGCGCTCGATCGCGGCGGGGGAGAACAGCGCGAGCCACAGGCCGCCGTCCGAGGCGAAGTTCTTCTGCGGCGCGAAGTAGTAGACGTCGGTGGCGTCCACGTCGAACGCGGCACCACCGGCGGCGCTCGTGGCGTCGACGACCGTGAGCGCTCCGGCGTCACCGGTGGCGCGGACGACCGGGGCCATGACACCGGTCGAGGTCTCGTTGTGGGGGTAGGCGTAGACGTCGACGCCGTCGACGGGCTCGAGCGCGGCGAGCGATCCGCCGGGGGCCTCGACGACGTGCGGTGCCTCGAGCCAGGGGGCGCTGGCGGCCTTGGCGAACTTCGATCCGAACTCGCCGAAGGACAGGTTCTCGGCACGGCGTTCGATGAGCCCGAACGCGGCGGCGTCCCAGAACGCGGTCGAACCGCCGTTGCCGAGGACGACCTCGTAGCCCTCGGGGACCTGGAACAGGTCGGCGAGCCCGGAGCGGACGCTGCCGACCAGGTCCTTCACGGGCTTCTGGCGGTGGGACGTGCCGAGGATCGTGGCCCCGCGCGTCACGAGGGACTCGAGCTGCGCGCCGCGGATCTTGGACGGTCCGCAGCCGAAGCGGCCGTCGGTGGGGAGGAGTTCGGCGGGGATGACGATGTCTGCCATGCGCCGATCCTACCGAGCGCGATCCCAGTGCTGGTGCGCCTGTACCGGCCGGACGGGGAGGCCCGGACCGCTGTGCCCACGGCCCTCTTCTTGCCCCGTGCAAGTGTCGGTCGGAGTTCGTCGGTCCGAACAAGTAGGGTGGTGGCCGCTGGGCCCAGACATGAGAGGCGGACCGTGACCGATCTCGTCGACACCACGGAGATGTACCTTCGCACCATCCTCGACTTGGAGGAGGAGGCGATCGTTCCGCTGCGCGCTCGCATCTCGGAGCGCCTCGGCCACTCGGGCCCGACGGTCTCGCAGACCATCGCCCGCATGGAGCGCGACGGCCTGGTCGTCGTCTCCGGCGACCGCCACCTCGAGCTCACCGACGAAGGGCGCTCCCGAGCCACCCACGTCATGCGCAAGCACCGTCTGGCGGAGCGCCTGCTGGCCGACGTCATCGGACTCGACTGGGCGTTCGTCCACGACGAGGCCTGCCGGTGGGAACACGTCATGAGCGAGCAGGTCGAGGTCCGCCTGCTCGAGATGCTCGGCAACCCGACCGAGTCGCCCTACGGCAACCCGATCCCCGGCCTGGCCGAGATCGGCGGCCCCGCAGCCGCCGGGTTCCTCGACGGCGTGCAGAACATCGTCGCCGCGACCGAGGGCACCGACGCCGTCGCGACCGGTGTCATCCGTCGTCTGGGCGAGCCCGTGCAGTTCGAGCCCGAGCTCCTGCACCAGCTCCGCACGGCCGGCGTCATGCCCGGTCGTCTGGCGAGCGTGCAGCGCGCCGGGGCCTACGTCGCCGTCCGCGTCGAGGGCGAGGACTCGGGCATCGAGCTCCCCGTCGAGGTCGCGCAGCACGTGTACATCGAGCGAGACTGATTTCCTGCCCCTGACCAGGGCTTCTTAACCGTTTCGTTACAAACGGCCCGTTTCATCTCGACAAGGTAACGACGGCCCCGTACACTCGTCGAGTCCCCGGCTGCGCCTGAGCCGGAGACCCGTGGCAGGACGTCTCGAACCCGTCTCCTGCCTCGATCGGAAACGATGACGAACGGATGGGGTTGCACGCCGCCGGACACCCACGGCAGCGTGATGACGAGACGCCGGAGACCACACCCTTGACGCAGACCGGTTCCGCCGCGGACGACCAGACGCCCGCGAACCCGACGAACACCGAGAACGCCACCGACGCACCGCTCACCCGGCGGTCCGTCCGCCAGGCCGACACCCGCCCGACCCGCAAGGTCGTCCCGGTCCGCTCCGCCCCGCTCCCCGGTGGCCGTCGAGCCGCACAGGCCGCAGCCACGGCGACCGCAGCCAAGGCGACCTCGTCGTCGCGCAAGCGCAAGTTCCTCGCGCCCATCGTCCTGACCGTCGCGGCCGGCATGTTCGGCACCGTGGCCGTTGCCCCGGCCTTCGCCGCGCAGCCCTCCACCAGCACCGACGCCGCGAACGCGCAGCGTCAGGTCCGCGCGACCGAGAGCCAGGAGTTCTCGGTGTCCGACGCCGTCGCGCTGGCCGGCACGAGCCGCGACGGCTACGGCGCCACCTCGACGGCGACGCTCGACGCACGAGCGGCGGCCAAGCAGGCTGCGGCCGACCAGGCCGAGGCGACCGCGGAACAGGCCGAGCAGGCAGCATCGGCCACGCAGGCGGCGCGCGCCCAGACCGCCGAGCAGTACGCCTCGTACACCGGTCCGTCCGCCGCCGACTACGTGGCCAGCTCCAGCGCCGCGGACACCCCGTTCTCGCTGCCGGCCGTGGTCGCCACCGCCAAGCAGTACATCGGCACCCCGTACGTCTTCGGCGGCGCCGACCCGTCCGGCTTCGACTGCTCGGGCTACGTCATGTTCGTCTACGCGCAGTACGGCATCAACCTCGCGCACTCGGTGCCGCTGCAGGATCAGGCCGGCACCACGATCCCCGAGTCCGAGGCGCAGCCCGGCGACGTCGTCATCTTCAACAACGAGGCGCACGACGGCTTCTACATGGGCAACGGCATGATCATGGACGCCCCGAAGCCCGGTGGGTCCGTGTCGATCCGTCCCATCTGGACCAGCGACTACCACATCGTCCGCTTCGGCATCTGAGGCATCCGACCCGACCGCGGGGCATCGAACCCGTGAACATCGCCGAAACCGGCCCGCACACCCTCGTGCCGGGCCGGTTTCTGACGTAGCCTGGCGCTGCACCGGTCCGCAAGGCCCCGAGCAGGGAGACCCCATGTCGTTGTTCCGCACGACCCGCACCATGGGTCGGCGCGCGCGCATCGACATACGGTCGACCACCGCCTGCGTGCACGAGCACGCCCCTGCATGACCAGAGCACTGCCCTTCCGGGTGGTGCTCTTCGTGGTTCAGGGGACGTGTGCGCGAGCGACGGTCACCTGCGAAGGGCCCCGGTCCGACGCACCCGCAGCGCCTGGAAGCCGTCCAGGCACGTCGGAAGGGAACCAATGCGCACTCTCGTCCTCAACGCCGGTTACGAGCCCCTCGCGGTGATCTCGTTCCGACGAGCCCTCGTGCTGGTCATGAACCAGAAGGCCTCCGTCGTCGCAGCCGACCTCGAACACCCGGTCACCGGGTCGACCTCGAGCTTCGATCGGCCGTCCGTCATCATCCTCACCCGGTACGTGCGCATCCCGCACTCGAGACTCGTGCCGGTGTCGCGCCGCGGAGTCCTGCGCCGTGACGCCAACCGGTGCCTGTTGTCTGAACTCTCTGAACGGGTGCGAGGGACGTTTCTCTTCATGTGTGCGGCACCCTCTTCACTGGTGGTTGCGGCATGAACCGGACGCTCGTCTTGAACGCGAGCTACGAGCCGCTGGCGGTGATTTCGTCGCGTCGTGCGCTGCTGCTCGTCCTCAACGGCAAGGCTGCGATGCTCGTCGAGGGCACGAGCCGCATCCGGAGCGCTTCAATGGACGTCGCTGAACCCGACGTGGTACTCCTCCGCCAGTACATCCACGTTCCGCGACGAACTATCCCCCTGACTCGACGGGCCGTGCTGGAGATGTACGACTACACCTGCGCGTACTGCTTCCGGCCCGGGAACACGCTCGACCACGTCGTGCCGAGAGCGCGAGGTGGCACCAACACCTGGGACAACGTGGTGGTCGCGTGTCTTCGGTGCAACAACAAGAAGGCGGACCGCCTACTGAGCGAGCTCGGATGGCGGCTCCCGTTTGACCTGCGCGAACCCGCGCCCAACACAGCCACGCTCATCAGCAAGCGCTGGCGCGAGCCCGGGTGGGACGAGTACACGGCGCCGTGGAAGCACTTCCCCGCTGAACTAGCCGGGTAATAGAATACCCAGCATGCCGTCGAGGAGGTTGAGGTGACTCTAGAGCCCGGACGGGACGTGTCCTCGATTGAGCCACCCCGGCTCGGCAGCGCTAGACGAGACCCGAGTGCGCTGACAGGGACGGTTTTCCTAGACGCGGCCCAGCAGCCGGTGGTCGCCGTCGACCTGTTCTTGAGGAACATCTTTGCGGCAGGATCGTCCGCCAACTCGACATACGCCTACGCCGTCGACTTACTCCGCTGGTGGCGCTTCCTCGCCACTCCTCAAGTGAACGTGTCATGGAACCGTGCGACACGACAGGAGTTCGACGATTTCATCCTCTGGATGAAGGTGGCGACTCCGAGACATGGTGGCGACTGGCGTCACGGAACCGCACCACGCGTCGCCGTGAAAGCGGGCTTCGCACCCAGAACCATCAACCACAACATCGCGACCCTGGCGTCCTTCTACCGCTTCCACGAAGAGCATGGCGACGGACCAATCAGTCCCGTCCCGGCCCAAGGGCGTATCCACGCCCACCACAACCCGATGCAGCAGTTCATCCACACTCACCGAGGGCCGGGAAGACAAAAGGTGCCCGAGGAAGCACCAAAGTCCTTGAGTGACTCGCAAGTAGCGGACCTCCTGAACACGATCAAGCAGGATCGGGACCGGGCACTCGTGGAGTTCTTCCTCAGCTCCGGGGCACGAGCCAGCGAACTCCTCGGCCTTACCGGCGAGTGCGTCGACGAAGGACGACAGCGCATCTTCGTCACCCGGAAAGGCGGTGCGACACAGTGGCTCCCAGCCTCTCCAGAGTCCTTCCTCTACCTCGTGAACTATCTCAAAGGCCGCGAGCTTCGAGAGGGTGAGCCCGTCTGGCTGACGCTTCGTGCTCCGTACACGCCACTGCGCTACCCCGCTCTGCGAGCAGTCCTGCTTCGCTTGGAGACACAACTCGGCGTGCGGCATCGCCTCCACCAGTTTCGTCACACCGCCGCCTACGACATGATGTCCGACCCGGACATGAACCCCCGCGACGTCCAAGAAATCTTGGGCCATGCCTGGCTGACCAGCACGCAGATCTACACAAGAGCTACCGAGGAAGAAGTTCTCCTCCGGGCAGCGGCACACTACCGACGTGAGCGTCCGAAGATCGCCCCTGTCGCTGCAGCGGCAGGCTACAACCGCACCTCGCTCGAGAACATATTTGGTGGGTCTCTTGAGCGCTGAACTCGTCGACACGGGGGCTCGGAGACGATCGAGAGCGTCGAAACCGACCCGGAACGTCGCCGCCCCGCCGGAAGACACCCCGTCACCCCCGTCGAAAAGTCCACCTTCGCCTTCGTGGCCAACCACCCGACTGCCGATAGATGAGGTACTCGATCTTCTCCGCGACGTTCCCTTCCGCACAGAGCAAGCAAACCTCGCCCGAGAGCGAACGATTCGTGAGCGGCGCAGTCGCCGAACAATGACGTGGTTGCTCTCGTTCCCCGGCGACACGTGGCAGGAGCGGTGGGACGCGAGCGCGATTGAAAGCGCGGACGACTTCCGCCACGTGATCAGCAAAGCAGACAACACTCTCGTGAACCGTAAGAACACCGGTTCCGAAGCAATGGGCGTGAGCTGGCTTCTCGTCATCGACGCTATCCGCCCCTCCTACGAGTGGCTCTACCGCAACCTCCGCAAACTCCAGAAACTCTCGGGTGTCGTATTGCCCGCCAGAGACCCCGAAGGCTTTGACGCACTCGACAACGCCATCCAGCGCCGATCAAAACGCCCGGAACATGTGCGAAAAACTGCCTTCCCGCAGCTCGCACGCATCATGGTCCACACAGGTATACAGCGAGTGGCAGACGTCACAATTGAAGACATCCGAGAGGCCTACGAGGTAGGCGCCCGCGTTCTGCCGACACCACCCGGTGGCGAGATCTACAACGTCATGTCGTGGGCCCAGTTCCTGCCACAAGGATCGCCGACCACATGGGGCTCGCAGATTCGAGTCGGGCGGCTCACTGTAGAGCAGCTCGTCGACCGCACCGGGATCAAGAGCTCCACCATGCGTGACCTCTTCGTGGTCTACATCAAGTCCCGCGCCACTGGCCTCGATTACTCAACAGTCACCGGACTCGTGAACGCGCTCGTCGACAACTTCTGGTGCCACATCGAGGACCTCCAGCCGGGCATCAATACCCTGCGCATCCCCCTCGAAGTCCTCGTGGACTGGAAGGAGCAAGTCCAAGTCATCCGCAAGGGCCGCCGCCAGGGACAGCCTAGGAAGGACCACTCCTCGGTTCTCATTGCGGTTCGGGGCTTCTACTTCGACATCAATGACTGGGCGCAGACCCATCCCGAACGTTTCGGAGCAATCGCCGCTCCGAACCCCATCACCGCGGACGACCTTCGCGGTATCTCAAAGATCAAACGGAAGCAGCGCGCGCAAAGCCACGAACGCACTCGGGAGCGTCTGCCGCTCATTGAAACCCTCACCCTCTCAGTCGAGGACCGCCGAGCGTGGCACGCGGAGGCACTTGCCGCAGCCTCGGATGTCGAACTCGGCGAAACCTTCGAAGTCGACGGCGTCAGTCTTCAACGCACGACCAAGCGAGCAGGCGCTGTGGTCAAGGGCTCCAAAACTCGAGCCGCGCTACCGCCCATCTGGGTGCGCCGCCACGACACCGATGTCGTCTTTGACGCGCGGCTTGAAGAGGACCGCACGTTTTGGCAGTGGGCAATCGTTGGTGTCCTCAAGGAGACTGGAATCCGGATTGAGGAGTTCGAGGAGCTCGCAGTCACGAGCCTCTCCCAGTTCACGGTCCCTTCCACCGGTGAGACGGTCCCGCTGCTTCAGATCGCTCCATCCAAGACCGATAAAGAGCGCGTCATTCTCATGAGTCCAGACCTCGCCGACGTGCTGTCTTCGATCCTTGACCGGATACGCGATGAACACGGCCTCGTCCCACCGCTCGACCGGTGGGACCCTCTTGAGAAGCAGGTAATCCCCGCCTCGCCCCTGCTGATGCAACGCATAGTCAATGGGCGTCGCGTTCCGATCAAGCGTGGCTGGGTCGCTGGAATGCTCAACATCGCAACACTAGAAGCTGACCTCCGAGACGGGGCCGGCCGGCTTATCCGCTTCCAACCCCACGACTTCCGACGACTCTTTGCCACAGAAGCAGTCATGTCCGGCCTTGCTCCCCACATCGCCGCAAAAGTGCTCGGTCACGATTCACTCGACACGCTGCAGCAGTACGTCGCGGTTTACGATGAGGACGTCTTCCTCCACCACCGCCAGTGGATCGAGCGGCGGCGCCGCATGCGCGAGGACTACGCCGTTGAGTACCGCGAGCCGACAGACGATGAGTGGCAGGAGTTCCTAGCCGACTTCGAAGAGCGCGAGCTCGAGTTGGGCTCCTGCGGACGAGCGTTCGGCACGCCGTGTGTGCACGAACACGCTTGCTTGCGCTGTTCACTGCTCCGCGTGAAGCCGGACCGACGCACGAATCTCGTCTCAAGAATTGAGAACCTCGAGAAGCGTCTTGCCGAAGCCAAACGCCGTAGCTGGAAAGGCGAGATCACAATGCTCGGGCTGAGCCTCTCCGGAGCGCGCAGCAAGCTCACGGCGCTAGACAAGAAGGTAGGGCTGGGCCTTCCCAGCCTTCGCCCCGGGCTTTAGACACCTCCCTCGGTAGGGGCCTGCTCATTCGCTCTCCACCACACGCTCGGACCGACTCGTGCCTCGTATCGCACGCCGCCGGCTTCCTCAGGGATCGCCGCTGTTGGCCAGAGAATCTCGCCGACGCTCGACTCGAGCTTCGCAACAGTCTCGAGATCTGGCCAGGTTCGGCCCTCCAAGATCGCGCGAAGCGTTCCCGGAGCAACATCTGCTTCACGTCCGAAGGCCCGTACGCTTCCCTCGCCGATGACGCCGCGCAGGCGCAACGCGAAACGACGCGCGTACTCGCCGGCTACCACTTCCGACGGCGCTGACGGCCAGTCCGGCGTCAGCTGATTTGGGCGCTTGCGTGAAGTACGAGGCACGTCGGCAGCGTAACCCCGGCAACTGACGTGTCAATGCTTCGTCTTACGCTGAAGCTCCTGGCATCGGGCTAGAGCAAGGGGGCAAGGGTGACCGGAGGAGGCAACGGGGATGGGGCCGCCGTTCCCACCGCGGCCAAAGACCTGCGCAAGCTCATCATGGACCCGGTGAAGATACACGTGGCGAACTGGTTCCTCGGTGGAGTGCCCGACGACATGGGCGAGTTCGTCGGTTGGGAGCTCGTGCGCGATAGAGACGATTTTCTCGGACGTAATGAGGAGAGCGTCGCCGGTTCGAAGCCGAACCTCGTCCGGTGGTCCCGCCTGGGCTTAGAGACCGACCCCTCCGACGAACGCGGCTATCAGCGCGTAGTCGAGCGACTGTCGAAGTACGACCAGATTGGGCCGGCACCCGGCTCGTGGGCGAGAGCAGTCCGCTTGCAACAGACGCTTCTTGAACGACACCCGACAGAGGCGGTGCAGGCCCTTGCGGGGTTCCGGGCCCTTGTGGTCGGGACGGAGGAAGCGAAGGACCTCCCTGCTGTCCTTGCGGGAGCGACCGCGGGGCTTCGTGAGGTGGTCTTCCCCAACGCAGCGATGTATCTGGTGGAGTCCACGGAGCGTCTCGGTCGACGGTACGGAGTGGCGCGCGCGATGCTCAACGTCGGCGACCGGCCGCCGGAGCCTACTGCGGCTGGCGACACGTTCACGTCCTCGTTGAAGCTCATGGAGGACATCAACGTCGGGCTCGGTGCCTACCTCGAACCGCTCGTCACGAGCCTCAGCCCCCATGTCTGGGCGACAACCGCGCCCAGGCTGGGTGGTGTACTCGTGTTCACTTTCGGGAAGGCCGTAGAGCCTCGCCCGCTGCTCGACCTGGATCTTCTCGCATTGTCAGAGCGGTCTGCACAGATCGAGCCGTTGAAGGACGTACGGGACATCCCGCACGCGGCGTTCAAGGCGGCTCTCCGATGGTGGGTGGATCGGCTCGATCTGGTGTTCTCGCACCTCACGCAGCCAGCGAACTATGTCGTCGACGGGCAGTACCACCCGCCATCCGCTGTAGAGCGGCTCCTCACTTTCGAGCAGCTGTGTCGCTCCGTCCAAGTCATCGGGTCATCCCGGGACGGGCATGCTCGGCGGCTCGCGCTCTTCCACACCCTCGACTCACTCGCCGGCCTCAATCGCACGCTCACACGTGACCGAGCGACCACCTTCTCAAAGATGGAAGCCGTCCTGGCCGACCTCGAAGCGGTGCTTCCGCTGGACGTGCAACCCGTGCTCCTGCCGCGTGCCCGCGCTGCAGTGCAAGCACTCCGCAACGTGCAGGATGGGTTCTTCATGCCGTCACGGCTCCGCGACGGAGGCGTCATGCTGCCGGACAAGAACGGCATCGACGTCCTCGTGCCGCTGGCGACTGCGGCACGAGAATGGTTGACCGCGCTCCGGAACAGCCAGCACGGTATGGACAAGACCCCGACCGTGCGCACGAGAGCCCTACTTGCTGCTCACACCGGCGCTCTCGACCCACGGATCACCGACCTCGCGTGGCTCGCTCTCCTCGAGGTGCTCGCTCATCCAGAACTGCTGATTCGACGCGGTCGATGACGAACAGCCTCTCGGGCAACAACGCAGTTCGGGAGTCGCCACAACCTAGGCGCCTTGAGGTTCACCGTCTACTATCGACAGGTAGGAGGACGACATGGTTAGACCAGTACGGGAAACGCAGCGTGTACTGCGTATCCGCCCGCACCGCGCGAAGACCGGCAGCGCATACCAGCTGATCCGGGCCTACGGGCGTGGGCAAAGCACTGGGTCAGACCAGCTCGGCGCGTTTGAACTGCTGCGACACGACCGTGGCGCAGCGGAGTCCCTCCGGCGCAAGCGGGACCGCCCTCTGGCCCGCCGGTAGTTGAGCCACTGGGTCGACGGGGCCGCATCCCACCGCAGGCTCCTGCCGGGATTTGTGTGTGCTCCACCGGTTGAGATGCGAGGACAGGGCTCCGCGGCTCGTCCTCACAAGCCCGCCCCCTGGGCCTCCGACGTACAGGGGATAGTTCGCAGCGCTCGGCTTCCAACGAGGAGCCCTGGTGCTTTCTCGCGCCTCTGTCTCTCGGATGCTGGCGCGCCAAGGCTTGAAGCCGTGCTCATCGGTGCCGCTCGCACCGGAAGAGATCAGTTCGACTTTGCGATCGTCGCTCTGGCACGCGACCTACGTGTTCTCCGGTCCGGCATCGGCGACGAGATGCTCGCCGACTTTGACCAGTACTGCCGGGCGCACGCCGGCTCACGCACGGTGCTTGAGCTCGCGGCGGCCGTCCACGTAGAGAACATCCCCGCCAAAGCGATGTTCGCCCGCAACGGCTGGGCAGAAGGTGATCCACTCGCAGGAGATGCCCGGTACCGGCGATGGGGCAAGGACCTGCAGGTCTAACGGGGCGGCCAGCCCGACCCTTTAGTTCAGACAATGCGCGTACTGCGACCGGCACGCGACGACGATCGACCACGTGCAGCCGAAGTCGCGCGGTGGGCAGGACTCGTGGGAGAACCTCGTGGCCTGCTGCCTGGCGTGCAACAACGAGAAGGGCGACCGCACCCCGCAGGAGATGGGGTGGCGGCTGCGTTTCCGTCCGAAGATCCCGCACGGCTCGTCGTGGGTCGTGCGCGGCATCGAGCGCCCGCAGGCGGAGTGGGACGAGTACCTCGTGGCCGCGTAGCGGCCTGCGCCGCAGGCGCCCGGTGGGCACGAGACGACGGGTCGCGGGTGGCGACCTGTCGCCTTGTGCTCACCCCGCGGCGGACGGGAGGCCCGTGGCGGCCCCGCCACGGGCCTCCCGTCCGCCGTTCGCTCGCGACACGTCAGCGAACGCTGTATGGTCAGCGCATGCTGACCATGGCTCCGCGGCTCGACGTCATGCACCGGCTCGGCCGGGCGATGGCGGACCGGACGCGCTCCCGGATCCTGCTCGAGATGCTCGAAGCGCCCGTCTACCCGGGCCGGCTCGCGGCCGAACTCGGGCTGACCCGGTCCAACGTCTCGAACCACCTCGCGTGCCTGCGCGGATGCGGCATCGTCGTCGCGGTGCCCGAGGGTCGCTCCACCCGGTACGAGATCGCCGACCCGCACCTCGGGGCCGCAATCCGCTCGCTCCTCGAGGTCGTGCTCGCCGTCGACGACGGCGAAGCGTGCACCGACGAGGACTGCGACGTCCCGCTCAGCTGCGGGCCCGGCGCATGACCGGGGTGATGGCTCCGGTCGTCCCCGATCGCCGACTGGTGCTGCAGCGACGGATCCGGTTGATCGTCGCCGCGACGATCACGTACAACGTCATCGAGGCGGTCATCGCGATCGCAGCCGGTTCGGTGGCGTCCTCGACCGCGCTGATCGGCTTCGGACTCGACTCCGTCGTCGAGGTCCTGTCCGCCGCTGCCGTCGCGTGGCAGTTCGCCGGGCCGGACCCCGAAGCGCGGGAGCGCGTCACGCTCAAGGTCATCGCGGTGTCGTTCTTCGCACTGGCGCTGTACGTCAGTGTCGACGCGGTGCTGACCCTGACCGGGCTGCGCGAGCCGGAGCACAGCACCGTCGGGATCGTGTTGGCGGCGGTCAGCCTGGCCGTGATGCCGTTCCTCAGCCTGTTCGAGCGTCGCACGGGCACGGAACTCGGTTCGGCGTCGGCGATCGCGGACTCCAAGCAGACCCTGGTGTGCAGCTACCTGTCCGCCGCGGTGCTGGTCGGGCTGCTCCTGAACACGCTGTTCGGGTGGTCGTGGGCGGATCCGGTGGCCGGCCTGGTGGTCGTCGTGTTCGCGGTGCGCGAGGGGCTCGAGGCCTGGCGGGGCGATGCCTGCAAGCAGCCGGTCGCCGCCCTGACCGGCGAGCGCGCGGTCGACGCCTGCGACTGCTGCTGACGCGGGCTCGGGTGCGTTGACCGCCGTCCGCGTGTCGGTCCCGCTGAGTAGCGTCGCGGGCATGGGCGAGACACCGCAGATCGACGACGCGACCATCGAGGACCTCCGCGCGCGACTGCGGGCCACGCGCTGGCCGGACGCCCCCGCTGGCGCTGGTTGGTCGCTCGGGGCGGACGTCGACGAGCTCCGGTCACTCATCGAGTACTGGGCAGACGGCTTCGACTTCGACGCGCACCGGGCGGCGCTCGCCGCACTGCCCAGCCGACGGCTGACGATCGACGGCACCGGGATCCACGTGCTGCACGCCCGAGCGGACACGCCCGACGCACTGCCGCTCCTGCTTGCCCACGGCTGGCCGGACTCCGGATGGCGGTACCGTAAGGTCCTGCCGATGCTCGTCGAGGCCGGCTTTGACGTGATCGTGCCGGACATGCCCGGGTACGGGTTCTCCGACGCCCCACCGCAGCCGATCGACGCCCGAGCGGTCGCCGGCATGTGGGCCGAGCTGATGACCGAGCTCGGCTACGAACGGTTTGCGGTCGCCGGCGGGGACATCGGCACCCACGTCGCCCGCTACCTCGCGCTCGACCACGCCGACCGGGTCGTCGCCGTGCACCGCATCGACGGCGGCCTCGCCTGGCCCGGCATCGACCTCGACACGTTGTCGCCGGAGGAACGCGGGTTCGTCGCGGCGACCGTCCGGTGGCGCGACGCCGAGGGTGCCTACGCGATGATGCACCGCACCAAGCCGCAGACCGTCGCGGTCGGCCTGAACGACTCGCCCGCCGGGCTCGCCGCGTGGATCGTCGAGAAGCTGCGGTCGTGGAGCGACTGCGACGGCGACCTGTGGTCCGTGTACACGCGGGACGAGGTGCTCGCGCTGCTGACCGAGTACTGGGCCACCGGCACGATCGGCTCGGCGATGCGGATGTACCACGCGAACGCTGCGATCCCGCCGGAGCAGTCGGCCAGACGGGTCGAGGTGCCGTCCGGCTTCTCGCTGTTCCCCGGCGACCTGGTGGAGCCGCCGCGGGCGTGGCTCGAGCGGACGACGAACCTGGTGTCGTACCGGATGATGCCGCGCGGCGGGCACTTCGCGCCGTTCGAGCAACCGGCGCTGTACGTCGACGAGCTCACGACGTTCCTGGAGCCGTTCCGCCGCTAGAGTGGACGGGCCAGCCTCTGTAGCTCAATGGAAGAGCAGTTCCGTCCTAAGGAAACGGTTGGGGGTTCGAGTCCCTCCAGGGGCACCGACGATCATCCCGCGGCCGGCTGGACCGGCGGGTCCTCCGGCATCGGGTGCTCGTCCTGCCAGACAGCGTCGACGTCGCCGAACTCGCGCGGGTAGCACTGGGTGTCGAAGGTCTCCGAGCCCTCCGACGGCGTCGAGTAGAGGTACCACGGTCCCGCCCCCGTCGGTCGGCTCGTCCAGACGCCGCCGGAGTACCACGACAGCGGGACGGTGCCCATCGACTGGCCGGCCTGCGCCAGGCAGGCCTGGAGCCGGTTGAACGCGGCGGTGTACTCGTCGAGAGTGACCTTCCCGTCAGCGGTCTCCGCCCGCTGCTGGGCGGACGGCCGTGCGATCGAGGCCGACTTCGCCCACGAGGCCCACACCGCGTACCGCGCCGGACCCTCGCCGGACACGGACACGGTGGCTCCTCCCGATTTCGGCGCCGGGTACATGCCCCAGCGGGAGCCGAGCACGGTCACCTGGCCCTTCGTGGTCGTGGGGGTGCAAGCGGCGGAGTCCACGGGTGTCCCGTCGACCCGGATCGTGAACGTCCCCGACTCGAGGCACTCCCACGTGAGCGTCACGCGGTCCGCGCCGTCGGGACGGGTGCCGAGGGGGAACGAACCGTCGCCGCGGGTGACCGCGAACGCCGGCGTGCCGAGCAGTGTCGCGTGGTTCCCCTCCTCCACCTGGTAGCGCGTCGACGTGGCGAGGGCGGTCTCGAGCACGGCGTCCTGGTCGGTTGCGGGCAGGGCCGCCGCGGTGATCCCACCGGTCACGGCCGAACCGGCGAGGAAGGCCGCCGCGACCGTGATCACCGTGCCCCGCGTCGGTCGGCGGCGTCGACGGGCCGGAGGGCTGGCCGTGGCGGTCGCGTCGACGTCGGCGACGAGGGCGTCGCGCATCGCCGCGAGACGAGGGGAGATGTGGTCGTTCACAGTGTGCCTCCGAGGGGTTCCGCTGACGTCGAGTACTGCTGCTGGAGTCGTGCCTTCGCCCGGTGGAGCCGGGACTTCACGGTGCCCGGTGCGACCCCGAGGGCTGCGGCCGCTTCGCGTTCGCCGAGGCCTTCGAGCACGCAGAGGGCGAGGACCCGCTGGTCTGCGATCGGGAGCCCGCGCAACGCTGCGACCGCTTCGGCGTCGGTGAACGACTCTGCGGGGTCGGGAGCGGGGTCGTCGACCGGGAACCTGCCGAGGAAGAGCCGGTGACGGCGCGTGGCGCGGGTCAGGTTGTGCGCGGTGTTCGTCGCCGTGACGAGCAGCCAGGGCAGCATGGAGTCGTCGACGAAGCGGACGCGGTCGCGCTTCCGCCAGGCCTCGAGGAACGCGATGGCCACGACGTCGTCGGCGTCGGCCGGTGTGGGGACGAGGCCGACGGCGTGCCGGCGCAGGCGAGGGGCGTGGCGGTCGAAGACGCGTCCGACCGCTCGGCCGTCGCCGGCGATGCCCAGCGCCCAGTCCGCTCGGTCCCCCGTGATCTGGTTCATGCCCTGTATTGTCCGGGCGCAGCGGATCGGTTCCCGGTTCGCGGGACGAGTTCTCCACAACCGTCGCGCTGGACGGTAGCGACCCCCGGTCTCCCCGTACGATTGACCCCGTGTCCAAGGTCCTGAGCAGTCTCCCCGTCGGCGAACGAGTCGGCATCGCGTTCTCAGGGGGTCTCGACACCTCCTGCGCCGTTGCCTGGATGCGCGAGAAGGGGGCGATCCCCTGCACGTACACGGCCGACATCGGTCAGTACGACGAGCCGGACATCGACGCCGTCCCGAGCCGCGCCCACGAGTACGGTGCCGAGATCGCCCGGCTGGTCGACGCGAAGAGCGCCCTGGTGGAAGAGGGCCTCGTCGCCCTGCAGACCGGCGCGTTCCACATCCGTTCCGGCGGCAAGACGTACTTCAACACGACGCCCCTCGGTCGTGCGGTCACGGGCACGATGCTCGTCCGTGCGATGAAGGAGGACGGCGTCGACATCTGGGGCGACGGTTCCACCTACAAGGGCAACGACATCGAGCGGTTCTACCGCTACGGCCTGATGGCCAACCCGCGTCTGCGTGTCTACAAGCCGTGGCTCGACTCCGAGTTCGTCGAGGAGCTCGGCGGCCGCAAGGAGATGAGCGAGTGGCTCGTCGCCCGCGGCTTCCCGTACCGCGACTCCACCGAGAAGGCGTACTCGACCGACGCCAACATCTGGGGTGCCACGCACGAGGCGAAGAGCCTCGAAGAGCTCTCGAGCGGCCTGGACATCGTCGAGCCGATCATGGGCGTCGCCGCCTGGCGTGACGACGTCGAGGTCGCCACCGAGATCGTCAGCATCCGCTTCGAGGCCGGACGCCCCGTCGCGATCAACGGCCAGGAGTACACGGACGCCGTCGCCCTGGTCTACGAGGCGAACGCGATCGGCGGTCGTCACGGCCTCGGCGCGTCCGACCAGATCGAGAACCGCATCATCGAGGCGAAGAGCCGCGGCATCTACGAGGCACCGGGCATGGCCCTGCTGCACATCGCGTACGAGCGGCTGCTCAACGCGATCCACAACGAGGACACGGTCGCGTCGTACCACAACGAGGGCCGCCGACTCGGGCGTCTGATGTACGAGGGCCGCTGGCTCGACCCGCAGTCGCTCATGCTCCGCGAGTCCCTGCAGCGCTGGGTCGCCTCGGCCGTCACCGGCGAGGTCACGTTGCGCCTGCGTCGCGGCGACGACTACACGATCCTCGACACGACGGGTCCGGCGCTGTCGTACCACCCCGACAAGCTCTCGATGGAGCGGGTCGGCGACGCCGCCTTCGGTCCGGACGACCGCATCGGTCAGCTGACGATGCGCAACCTCGACATCGCGGACTCCCGCTCAAGGCTCGAGCAGTACGCGGCGGCCGGTCTCATCGGCGGTGCGACGGCCGAGCTCGTCGGTGAGCTCGAGGCGGGCGAGTCCGAGGAGATCCTCGGTGGCGCCGTCATCGCCTCGGACGCCGAGGACGCACTCGGACGCCGGACGGACCTCGCCTCCGAGGGCGCAGCCTTCGACTCCGGCACCGACTGACGAGCGCAGCGCCACGGGACCGGTACCACGCGGCCGGTCACGCGCCGTGGACGCGCAACGAGCATGACGGGAGGCGCGGGGCCAGCTGGCACCGCGCCTCCCGTCCGTCGTCCTGCCGCCGACTCAGGCCGAGGCACCTCCGAGCAGCAGCTCCAGCTGCTCGACGACCAGGTCGGGCCGCGTGACGAACGGGTGGTGCCCGGTCGGCACGTCGACGCTCCGCGTCGCCCGCCCTGCGTGCGCGCGCTGCAGCCCGACGGTGGTGCTGCGGTCCTCGGTGCAGACGAGGTAGGTGGAGTCGACGTCCTGCCACCCGGCCGCCGTCGTCGGCGTCACGAACGCCCCCGCCGACTGGGCGGTCACCCGCTCCGATGCCGCTCGCTGCGTGTTCCCGTCGGCGTCCTGCAGGAAGCGCGCACCGAAGGACGCAGCGTCGTAGCCGGCGACGGCGAGGACACCGTCACCGGCCGGGCCGATCGACACGGGGTCGGGCTCGTCGGCCATGATGCCGGCCTGCGCGGAGCCGACGTCGGGCAGGTACGAGGACACGTACAGCAGGTGCGCGACGGCGTCGTGTCGTCCGGCCTCGGCGATCACGGTGCCGCCGTAGGAGTGCCCGACGACGATCGCCCCATCGCTGTCGTCGAGGGCGGCGCGCAGGGCGGCTGCGTCCTCGGCGAGCCCACCGCCGGGGTGTCCCGCCGGGCCCTCACCGCAGGAGGGCAGTGCAACCGCCCGACTGCGGATGCCGGTGCGGCTGTGCAGCAGGTCGGCGGTGGGCTGCCACCACCAGGCACCGTCGCGGACCAGGGCGCCGTGGACGAACAGGATCTCCATGCCCCGACGCTACGGCGATCCGCGCGGCGGCGCGCGGTCGGCCGGGAAGCGCATCGGACTCGACGACATCGGACGGAACCCCTACCGTGGAGGAACTGGATCGGTCATCAGGGACCCGTCGTCACGATGCTCCCCACACGCTTGTGGGGTCTGGCACAGCGGGTCGATCCGGACGAATCCGAGATGCGCATCATCTCGACGAAGGGCTGGTCATCATGGCCGCCAGAATGCAGCACGACTGGCACCGTCACGGTCTCCGGTCGCCCGAGGACCTCGAAGCCCTCGTGGCCGAACGCCTCGAAGGAACCGGTCACGCTTCCACCAGCACGGGCGACGCACGGCGCGAGCCGTCCTACGCCGACTTGCTCGGCGAGCAGATCTGAGCCGTCCGCTCCGCTGCTCTACGGCTTGTAGAGTCTGTGCATGCGGACAGGACGAACGACGGCAGCTTCCCTCGCGATCGTCATCGGAGGGCTCTTGGCGCTCATCGGGGTCCAACCGGCCTCGGCGCACTCGGCCCTCACCGGCAGCTCGCCCGCTGACGGCGCGGTCATCACCGAGCCGCTCGACCGTGTGGACCTGACGTTCAGCGAGGCACCGCTCGCCGGCCTGGACGCCGGGCTGCGGATCCAGGTCACCGACGCCGACGGTACTGACGTGTCGACGGGCGAGGTGACCGTCTCCGGCATGACGATGGGCAAGGCCGTCGAACTCGAGAACGGCGCGTACACGGTGCTCTGGCGGTACGTGTCGCCGGACGGGCACCCGATCGACGGCACGTACGGGTTCGAGTACCGGGCCGCGGTCGCGACACCGTCCGCGACGACTCCGGCGACGACGGTGCCGACGTCGGACACCGTCACCCCCACTCCGACGTCGACCGCGACGGCCACCGGGGCATCCGATGGTGCGCCCGAGTCGGCGCCGGGCATCGCCCCGGGCGTCTGGGTCGCGCTCGGCGCCGGCACGGTCCTCGCCGCCGGGGCCGTCGTCGTGCTCCTCCTGCGCCGCGGCGGCCGCGGTCGCGCGTAGCGCGCCCCGCTCACTTCGTGAGCAGAAATGGTCGGGTCGCCTTCCGGGACCCGACCATTCCTGCTCACCATGCGCCGTGCCCGCGCCCCGGACACGCGCCGGACGGGAGGCCCGCCACCCGGCCGCCACGGGCCTCCCGTCCGACGCCGGCCGCGTCCACCCCCGCTTCTGCTCACCATGCGAGCGCGGCCCGCTACGCGGCGGGTGCCTCCTCGAGCGCGGCGTCCGCCCGCTCCTCGCTGCCGGCGGCCAGGCCGCGCGCGATCTTCCCGCGCGACGCCAGCCACAGCACCACCGCGGCGACGAACACGATGACCTCGGTGACGGTCAGCGCCCAGATGATCCCGGCGAGTCCGAACCACAGGTTGCCGACGATGACGATCGGGATGAACAGCACGCCCTGCGCCAGCGACAGCACCATCGCGGGCAGCACCATGCCGGTCGCCTGGAACAGCGAGGTGAGCAATCCCGTGAACCCGTTCACGATGGCGGCGACGAGCTGCGCCGTCAGGATCGTCAGGCCGATCGCGAGGACCGCGTGGTCGCCGGAGAAGATCGTGAAGACCTGCTCGCGGAAGGTGAAGACCGCGCCGGAGAACACGAGGACGATCGCGCCGACCGTGACGGCGGCTCCGCGCAGGGCGGCCCGGAGTCGTGCAGCGTCGCCCTTGCCGAACGCGTAGGCGAGCAGCGGCAGTACGCCGATCGTGACGCCCATCACCAGGAACTCCGGCACCTGTGCGATGCGGACCGCGACGCCCATGGCGGCGAGCGGGTCGTCGCCGTAGGCGGCGGCGAGGTTGTTGAGCACGAGCGTCGTGACGATCAGGAAGGCGGACTGCAGCAGTTCGCCGACGCCGATGCCGAAGACGGGCTTCAGGATGTCGGCACGGAGCGTGAACCACTTCGGCGCGAAGCTGACGTTCTCGCTGTTCCGCTGCAGCCACGTCACCCAGTAGGCGATCGACACGACGTTCGCGAGTCCGACCGCCAGCGCTGCACCGCCGACCCCCCAGTGCAGCACGAGGATGAAGAGCACGTCGAACACCAGGTTCCCGATGGTCGACAGGACCAGGCCGACCATCGCCTGGCGTGCGGCACCCTCGGAGCGGACGATCTGCTCGAGGGCGAACGACGAGGCGAGCACCGGGACGAACGCGAGCATCACGGCGACGTACTCGCTCGTGGCGGGGACGGCTGCGGCATCGGCACCGAGCACGGCAACCAGCGGGCGCAGGAACACGAGCCCGACGACGGCCAGGACCGCGCCGGTGACGACGGCTCCCCAGAGGGCGAACGAGGCGACGTGCTTGATGTCCTGCGCCTTGGCGGGGTCGTGCTCCGAGGCGCCGAGCAAGCGGGACATCAGGGCACTGCCGCCGACGCCGAACACACCGCCGACGGCCATCACGATGCCGAGCAGCGGAGTGCCGAACGTGATCGCGGCGAGCAGCGACGTGTCGTGCTGCGAGCCGATGAAGCCGGCGTTGATGACGTTGTACAGGGCGCTGACGACCATCGCCGCGGCCATCGGCACACACAGGTGCACGAGGGCTCGGGCGATCGGGGCGGCGGAGAGGTACCAGCGGTTGGTGGCCACTGCGGAGTTCTCGGGGGTCGTGGTGGTCATGACTGCCTCCTCGTGGGCAGGGCTGAGGGCGCGACGGGATGCCGTCGCGTGCGGGGTGGGGCCGGGAGGCCCGTGGCGCGTCGAGCGCGCCGGTGACGTCGGTGCCGGGGCGGGCGCTACCGCGTCGGCGGTGCGAGCTCCGCGGTCACCTTCTGCAGCAGGTGCCGCAGGGTGCCGCGTTCGTCCGGGTCGAGTGGTGCGAGCAGGGTGTCGTCGAGGGCGACCATCGCGTCGGTGAAGCCGGCGATGAGGTCGATGCCCGCCGGGGTGGCGTGCACCGTCTTGGTCCGACCGTTCGTGGCGTCGGGTCGTCGTTCGACGAGGCCGCGCCGCTCGAGGCCCTGCAGGAGACTCGAGACGCTGGCCGCGCTGGTCCGGGTGATCTCGGCGATGTCGCGTTGGATCGCCCCGGGGTTCTGCTGCAGGTACCCGAGCACGAAGCTCTGCTCGCGGGTGAGGTCCCGATCACGGACCCACTCGTCGGCCGCCTTGCGCTGTGCCCATCCGATCCACCGCATGAGTTCGAGCGGGGTGGTGAGATCCGGTGCCTGCATGGTCAGGACTCTAACTGTTCGATATCTAACTGTCAACGCGTGTGGGCCTCCGATGCAAATGACCCCCGGACGGGTGTGCTGGTCCATCCGGTCCGACGAGTAGGTTGCACAGGAGCGGACTCACCACCCGCCTGTCGGTCCCGGTGCCATTGCCGGGAGTCACTCGAGGATCAGGACACCACCGTGCACGATCACGACACCCACCCGCTCGACCGGCACGTCGGGCCGCCGCACGTCGAGCGGTTCCGGCTGACGCAGAGCGCCGAGACGCTCGGCGTCGTCTGCACCTGCGCGATCGGCGTCGACCACGACAACACGATCCGGCCGCTGCACGCAGAACCCGTCCGCTGAACCCTGTGCACACCGGCGGGTGCAGCGGGATACTGGGGTGGTGCGTGAACTCCAAGCCGCCATCGCCGCGGACCTCAACGTCCAGCCGACCATCGAGCCGGAGCAGGAGATCGCCCGCCGTGTCGGGTTCCTCCGTGACTACCTGCTCACGACCGGCGCGAAGGGGTTCCTGCTCGCGATCAGCGGCGGCCAGGACTCCACGCTCGCCGGGCGCCTGACCCAGCTCGCGGTCGAGTCCCTCCGCGCCGAGGGTCACCCCGCCGAGTTCACGACCGTCCGCATGCCGTACCGCGTGCAGGCCGACGAGGACGATGCCCAACTCGCCCTGCAGTTCATCGCAGCCGACCCGGGCATCACCGTCAACATCGAGCACGGCGTCGACGGTGTCATGCAGGACACCGCTGCCTCGGGCGTCGAGCTGAGCGACTTCGTGAAGGGCAACGTCAAGGCCCGGATGCGCATGGTCGCCCAGTACGCCGTCGCCGGCCAACGCGGGCTGCTCGTCGTCGGGACCGACCACGCGGCCGAGGCGGTCACCGGCTTCTTCACGAAGTACGGCGACGGCGGCGTCGACCTGACGCCGCTCACCGGCCTGTCGAAGAGCCAGGGGCGGCAGCTGCTCGAGCACCTCGGAGCGCCCGCCCGCCTGTACGAGAAGGCCCCCACCGCAGACCTGCTCGACGAGACGCCCGGCCAGACCGACGAAGCGAACCTCGGGCTGTCCTACGCCGAGATCGACGCCTACCTGCAGGGGCACGACGTGCCGCTCGAGGTCGCCGAGGCGATCGAGGCGCGGTACCGCGCGACCGAGCACAAGCGCCAGGTGCCGGCGACGCCCTTCGACGACTGGTGGCGTGCGGGCGCGTAGGCGCTGACGCGACCATCGACAGGAGGCGCGCTGCAGGTGATCCTGCACCGCGCCTCCTGTCCGTCCGCGCGGTCTCCTAGGATGGGAGCCGACGGAACAACAGATGCGGAATCCAGGCTGTCGCCTGGTCCGGAGGGGGAGTCATGGAAGTACTGTTCGCGCTCGGTGCCATTCCGCTGATCATCGTGGGGATCATCGTCCTCGCCGTGATCGCGCTGATCTACGCGAAGGTCGTGTACCGCAACGCCGGGGCCGACGAAGCGCTCATCATCACCGGCAAGCGCTCGCGCAAGGTCAAGAACGACGACGGCACCGAGACCGTCGAGTCCGGCATCAAGGTGGTGCTCGGAGCCGGCGTCCTCGTCCGGCCGTTCTTCGAGAAGGTCGCGAAGCTCTCGCTCAGCTCACGAGCGATCGACATCAACGTCAACGCGCAGGACTCCCGCGGTGTGACGATCGACGTCGAGGCCGTCGCGCTCGTCAAGGTCGGGGAGGCCGATTCCTCGATCCGGGCGGCCGCGCAGCGGTTCCTCGGGCAGGAGAAGAAGATCGACGACTTCGCGCGTGAAGTCTTGTCGGGTTCGCTCCGTGCGTCGATCGGCGCGACCGACGTGTCGACGATCATCCGCAATCGCGACCAACTGACCGTCGCCGTGCTCACCGTCGCGCAGGACGCGCTGCACAGCCAGGGGCTCGACGTCGACTCCTTCGAGATCAAGGGCATCTCGGACCGCAACGAGTACATCAGTGACCTCGGCCGTGCCGAACGCGCCCGCGTCCGGCTCGAGGCGGAGAACGCCGAGGCGCAGGCCGACCGCGAAGCGCGAGAGGCCCGTGCGACCGCCGACCAGGCCATCGCCGAGGCCGAGAACACCTTGGCGATCCGACGTGCCGCGCTGCAGCTCGACGCCGATCGGGCATCGGCCGAGGCCGCAGCCGCCGGTCCGCTCGCCCAGGCCCGTGCGGCGCAGGGCGTCGTCGAGCAGGAGCAGATCACCGCGCAGAAGCGTGCCGAGCTGCGCCGTGCCGAACTCGAGTCCGAGGTCTCCGCCGTCGCCGAGGCGCAGGCGCGCAAGACCCGTGTCGAGGCCGAAGCCGCAGCCGGTGCCCAGGTCGAGACCGCTCGTGCCCAGGCCGAGGCCCGTCGGATCTCCGCCGAGGCGATCGCCGCCGAGGCGAAGGCCGAGTCCGAGGCGCGGAAGCTGGCCGCCGACGCCTCCCGTGCCGAGGGTGCGGCTGCCGCCGATGCGATCCGCGCCAAGGGCCAGGCCGAGGCGGACGCCACGAAGGCCCAGGCCGACGCACTCGCGCAGCACTCCGAAGCCGTCCTGCGGGTCAAGGCCATCGAGACCTTGCCCAGCATCGCCCGCGAACTCGCGGCGCCGATGGGCAACATCGACAAGCTGACCGTGGTGTCCTCCGACGGCGCCGGCGCCCTGTCGAAGAGCGTCGTGAGCCAGTTCAGCGAGGTGGACGCTCTGCTCGGGACGACTGCCGGGTTCACCCTGAGCGACATCGTCAAGAGTGCGACGACGGGGCAGGCCGCGGCCCGGGCCGTCGTGCGCGAGCAGTCCGCCGATGTCGTGGAGCCGATCGAGTAGTCGTCAGCGGCAGCGCGCAGCGGGCGTGGCGAGGATCAGTCCTCGTCGCGCCCGTTCTCGTCCCGGCGCTCGCGCTGCTGGCCACCGGCGTCCTCGCGCTGGCCGCCGTTGCGCGGGTCCGCGTCGCGCGGGTCCTCGGCGCCGGCAGCGTCGCGCTGGTCGGCGAGCCGCTGCTGCCACACGACGCTGCGGGCCGCGCCCTCGAGGATGTCGTCGACGCTCCGTCCGGTCTGCGCCGCGAGCGCACCGCTGAGTCCGGCGGTGAGGGTCCCGCCGGCCGATGCCAGTCGTTCGACCACCTGTTCCTGGCGCGGGGTCAGGGGTTCGTCGACCATCTCGTCGATGGTGTCGCGGATGTTCTGCTCGCTCGCGTCCAGTGCCGCCTCGTCACCGGAGTGCAGCGCTGCTGCCTCTCCGACGACGACGAGACCGAGGCGCGCGGCGTCGTCTTCGGGACGCGGAGTGCGGTGCTCATCAGTCATGCGGGGGACCGTACGCTCCGTGGTGCCGCGCTTGCTGGACAGACGGGGTACCCGACGCCTGTCGTTCGTCGTCAATGCGGTGTCGTGTCCCACCGGCGGAGCAGCCACTCCGCAGCGGCCAGACCCTCGCGCCGTTGGAAGTCACGGATGGTCGGCATGTTCGGCGGTGCCGGGGGCAATGCGTGCTCGAAGAACAGACCGGCGAGACCGGCGAGTACGGCGTCGACCGTGGTGGCGGGCACACCGGTGAACACCGGGTGGGTGGCGAGGTGGTGCTCGACGTCGGTGTCCTCGCCGCGGACGAGCGTGTCGATCAGGTAGGTCAGCGGGTCGAGCCAGTGCGCGCCGATGCTCGCCCACGGCCAGTCGACGACCCAGACGGCCCCGGAGCGGTCGACGAGCAGGTTGTCGGCACGGCAGTCGGCGTGCACGAGGTGCTCGCCGTCGACGACGGTCGCTGCCCGGGCGGCGGTGCGGGCGAACTCGGGTCCGGCGGCGAGCACGTGCACCGGAACGACCTCGGCGGCCCGGTCGGACAGGGTGGGGTCGCCGAGCATCCGGTCCCACGCGCCGAACTCGTGTCGCAGGTCGTCGGCGATCCGGGGGAGCGTGCCGAGGTCGCCGGTCGCCGACGGCAGGGTGTCCAGTGCATCGAGCACCGCCGCGGTGTCCCTGCCGTCGAGTGCTGCCCCGGGGTGTTTGCCCTCGATGTCGTCGAGGACCAGGACGACCCACTCGTCGCCGTCCACGGTGGCATCGAAGGCGTCCAGCAGGGGCGGCGCCTGCACGGTCGACGGCAGCTGCGCCACCACGCGGGCTTCCCGGCGGTGCAGGGCGAAGGCATCGGCGTTCCGCGATCGCGAGACCGTCTTGACGAACGCCCGTCGCCCCGTCGCCGTGACCACACGGTCGGCACTCCCCGGCGACCACCCGGCGGTCTGGGACTCAGCGTTCGTCACCGTTCCGCCGAGGGTCTGTTCCACCCGGTCGCGCAGGACCGCCGGCACGTCCGTCCACGCAGTTCGCCCCATGCCCGACGACGCTACCTGAGAAGCCGTTCACGAACGTGCAGGGATGGCAAGTTTGCGCTGGCGGCAAACGTGCTCCTGGTGTAAAGTTGCAGCGTCTGCAAGGTTGACCCGCCGTTCGACGGCCCGCCACACGAGCTCCGGCGTCCCTTGCCCGCACGACGACCACCACGCACCCCTGAAGGACCTCCATGTCTACTGCCACCGCACCCGTCGTGGTGTCGCGCGGACGACACGACTCGCCGGCCAGTACGCCGGGCAAGCCGATCATGTCGCACCGTCAGATCCTGCTCGTCATCTACGGCCTCATGGCCGGCATGTTCCTGTCGTCGCTCGACCAGACGATCGTCGGCACCGCGATCCGCACCATCGGCGACGACCTGCACGGTCTCGACCAGCAGGCGTGGGTCACGACCGCGTACCTGATCGCGTCGACCATCACGACGCCGATCTACGGCAAGCTCTCCGACGTCTTCGGCCGCCGGCCGCTGTACATCTTCGGCATCGCGGTCTTCATCCTCGGCTCGCTGCTCTCGACGATGTCGACCTCGATGATCATGCTCGCCGCATTCCGTGCCTTCCAGGGCATCGGTGCCGGTGCGCTGATGTCGCTGCCGCTCGCGATCATGGGCGACATCCTCGCCCCGCGTGAGCGCGCCAAGTACCAGGGCTACTTCCTCGCGGTCTTCGGCATCTCGTCCGTCATCGGCCCGCTCATCGGCGGCCTGTTCGCCGGCGCGAGCACGATCCTCGGTGTCACCGGCTGGCGCTGGGTCTTCCTGATCAACGTGCCGATCGGCGTCGCGGCGCTCCTGATGGTCATCGCCTTCCTGCACCTGCCGAAGTTCGGTGACGCCAAGGCGAAGCCGCGCATCGACTGGTGGGGTGCCACCTCGGTCATCGCGACGCTCGTCCCGCTCCTGCTCGTGGCCGAACAGGGCCGCACCTGGGGCTGGGGTTCTGCCGGCGCCATCGCCTGCTACGTGATCGGCGCGCTCGGGCTCGTCGCGTTCCTGGTGATCGAGACCCTCATGAAGGACGACGCGATCATCCCGCTCAAGCTCTTCCGCTCGGGCACCTTCTCGATGGCCACGATCCTCGGGTTCCTGGTCGGCTTCGCGATGTTCGGCGCCATGCTGACCATCCCGCTGTACCTACAGATCGTCACGGGGCTGACGCCGACCGAGTCCGGCTTCGCGACCCTGCCGATGATCGGTGGTCTCATGATCGCCTCGATCGCCTCCGGACAGATCGTCGCCCGCACCGGTCGCTACCGGATCTTCCCGGTGATCGGCACGGCCCTGGTCTCGGTCGGCTACGTCGTCCTGACGTTCATGACGATCGACAAGCCGCTCTGGTTCCTGATGATCGGCATGTTCCTGATCGGCCTCGGCCTCGGGCAGCTCATGCAGAGCATCACCCTGGCCTCGCAGAACTCCGTGCAGCCGCGGGACATGGGTGTGGCGACGTCGTCCGCCACGTTCTTCCGCCAGATCGGTGGAACGCTCGGTACGGCGGTGCTGCTCAGCATCCTGTTCTCGATCATGCCGGCGAACATCCTGCACGCCACCGCGGACCAGAAGAGCCTGTCCGGTGCGCTCGACGCCGCCCTGAACCCGACCGTCGCCACGGCGAAGGCGAACGCGGGCGTCATGGAGCAGATCTGGAACCCGATCGTCACCCCGGTGAAGTCGCAGGTGCAGTCCGGCCTCGACCAGGCCACCGCGCAGGTCACCGCCGCGACGACCGGCGCCCCGGAGGCCGTGCAGCAGCAGGCCCTCACTGCCGCAGCCGACAAGGCGCACGCCAGCGTGCAGGACGGCAAGCTCGTGGTCGACTGGTCGGACGCCTCGCAGCGCTCGTACTGGGTCGGCGAGCTCGCCCCCGAACTGTCGAAGCAGATCGACAAGGGGGCCGGCGACGGCAGCAGCTCGAGCAGCGAGACGAGCGACACGTCCTACCTCAACGGTGCGACCCCGGCACTGACCAAGCCGTTCATGACCGGCTTTAACGCGTCGGCCGTGACCGTCTACTGGGTCGGCTTCGCCGTGATCCTGCTGGCGTTCATCCTCAGCTGGTTCTTCAAGGCGCCGCCGCTCCGCAAGAGCTCGGCCCTGCAGGAGCAGGCCGACCAGGCCGGCACCGCCGACGACCTCGAGGTGCAGGCCGTCAAGGCGGCCGACACGATGGGGTCGCCCACGGCACCCGTCACCGGATCGATCCCCGTGCAGCGGGACCGCGCGTAGGACCGGCCACCGGGGCCTCTCGTCACCAGACGGGAGGCCCCGACCCGCACCAGGAGCAGCAGTGAGCGCGATCGAATCGCACCCGGCAGGTGACAGCGGCCTGCGGGAACGCAAGAAGCAGCAGACCCGGCACGCGATTCACCAGGCCGCGCTGGCGCTGGTCTCCGACCGGGGCCTGGCCGGTGTCACGGTCGAGGAGATCTGCGCCGACGCCGGGGTCTCGCCCCGCACCTTCTTCAACTACTTCCCGTCGAAGGGCGACGCGGCACTCGGGCTCCCCGAGAGCTCGGTCCCCGAGACGGCACGGCAGGCGTTCCTGACCGCGGAGGGCCCGCTCGTGTCGGACCTCTGCGACCTCGTCGCCCGGACGGTGACACTGCCCGCGGACCGCCGTCGCATGAAGGAACTCGTGCAGGCGCGACCGGAGATGGTGCCCGCGATGCTGCAGTGGATGGCGCGTGCCCGGCTCGCCGTGTTCACGGTCGCCGCCGAGCGCACCGACGTCGACTCCGCACGGACCGCGGTGACGCTCGTCATGGCGGCGCTCATCGAGTCCGCGCACCGCTTCGCGGACGGCTCGCGCGACGAGTTGGCGGACCGCCTCCGCGGCGTGGTGGCCGAGATGGGCCGGCTCGCCTCCGCCTGACACGCCGGGCGCCGCCCCGAGTCTCGCGCTGAGCGACAGGTCACGGGCCGCGGAGCACGAGAACCGTCGCTGACCCCGAGACTCGCCTCGGGCGGTGGGCGCGACCGTTTCGACCCATAGCGCGCGCCATGAGAGGCCGTTCCGCCCGTAGCGGGCCAGAACAACGGGCTCGCTACGCGCGGAACGGCCTCCTCCGCGCGGAACGACCCAAAGCACAGCCATCCGACGACTCGGCCCCGTTCGAGACCAGAACGTGACGAAGAGTTCTCTTGACGCGCGAGACATCCGATGTTTTGATTGCCTCGTTCGGTCGACGGAGACCGGACGGCAGGAGACACGAATGAGCCGCATCACCGGTCTGCACGTGCGCGACATCCGCTTCCCGACCTCTCGGGAGCACGACGGATCCGACGCCATGAACCCCGCGCCCGACTACTCCGCCGCGTACGTCGAGATCACGACCGACGCCCTGGACGGACACGTCGGCACCGGCTTCGTGTTCACGATCGGACGCGGCAACGAGGTGCAGGAAGCCGCGATCGCCGCCCTGCGCGGGCACGTCGTCGGCGCCGACGCCGAAGCGGTCCTCGCCGACATGGGCGGCACCTGGCGTGCGATGGTCCACGACTCGCAGCTGCGCTGGCTCGGCCCGGAGAAGGGCGTCATGCACATGGCGATCGGCGCCGTGGTGAACGCGCTCTGGGACCTCCGAGCCAAGCGCGCGGGGCAGCCGCTGTGGGCGCTGCTGGCGGACCTGAGCCCCGAGGAGCTCGTCGAGCTGGTGGACTTCCGGTACCTCACCGACGCGATCACCCCGGACGAGGCGCTCGAGCTGTTCCGGGCCGCCGAACCGCACCGTGCGACCCGTCGGGCCCGGCTCGAAGCGCAGGGCTACCAGGCGTACACGACGACCCCGGGCTGGCTCGGCTACGACGACGAGAAGCTCGCCCGGCTCTGCCGCGAGGCCGTCGACGAGGGCTTCGAGCAGATCAAGCTCAAGGTCGGCGGCGACGTCGACGAGGACGTCCGCCGGATGGGCATCGCCCGCGCCACGGTCGGCCCGGACATCCGCATCGCGGTCGATGCCAACCAGCGCTGGGACGTGGACGAGGCCGTCACCTGGATCGAGCGGCTGCGCCCGTTCGACCTCGCCTGGGTCGAGGAACCCACGAGCCCCGACGACGTCCTCGGGCACGCGGAGATCGCCCGGCGCATCGCCCCGATCCCCGTCGCGACCGGCGAGCACATGGCCAACCGGGTGATCGCGAAGCAGCTCATCCAGGCGGGCGCGATGAGCGTGCTGCAGATCGACGCCACCCGGGTCGCGGGGGTCAACGAGAACCTCGCGATCCTGCTGCTCGCCGCGAAGCACGGCGTCCGGGTGTGCCCGCACGCCGGCGGGGTCGGCCTGTGCGAGGCCGTGCAGCACCTGTCGATGTTCGACGCCGTCGCGCTGACCGGCGACCTCGACACCCGGTGCATCGAGTTCGTCGACCACCTGCACGAGCACTTCGTGACCCCGGTCGACGTCCACGACGGCCGCTACTGGCCGCCGACCGCTCCCGGAGCCGGCACCGAGATGCTCGCCGACTCCCTCGACGCCTACGCGTTCCCGGACGGCCCGGCCTGGGCAGTGGTCGACACCGAGACGGTCCCCGACGCGGTCCGCGTCGCCTGATCCCACCCCACACACCCCATCACCACGACGAAGTGGAGACACTGATGCAACGACGACGCATCATCGCCGGACTCGCGGCAGCAGCTGCCGCGGCCCTCGTGCTCACCGGCTGTTCCTCCGGCAGCAGTGCCGGTGGAAGCCAGTCGAAGGACGCCCTGACCTGGTCCATGTGGATCGCCGGGAAGGAGGACAAGGCCGCCTGGCAGAAGGTCGCCGACACCGTGAAGAGCGAGGACGGCATCACCCTGACGATCCAGGGTGCGCCGTTCGAGAACTACTTCACGAAGCTCAGCACGCAGTTGAGCGCGGGCGGCGCCCAGTGCGTCGTGAGCATGCAGTCCCTCCGCGCCGCGAACTACACGTCGTCGCTGCTGCCGCTCGACGACCTCGCGAAGCAGGACGGCACCGACCTGTCCGCGTTCGACAGCACCGCGCTCGACGGCATGAAGGTCGACGGGAAGCTCTACGGCCTGCCCTACGACACCGGCCCCATCATGATGTTCTACAACAAGGACGTCTTCGAGCAGGCCGGCGTGGCCGAGCCGAAGCCCGGCTGGACCGTCGACGACTTCGAGGCGGCCGGGGCCGCGCTGAAGGCCAAGGGCGTCACGATGTTCGGCTCGACGGTCAGTGACCTCAACCTCGAGTCGCTGGTCTACGGCTACAACGGTGGTCGGGTGATCACCTCCGGCGGCAAGCTCGACGCCTCGAACGCGAAGTTCGCGGACGGCCTCGACTGGCTCGCGTCGCTGGTGAAGAAGGGATACGCCACGCAGGCGTCCTCCGACTCCTCGACGCCGGGCAATGACTTCGCCGCCGGCAAGGTCGCGATGTACACCGACGGTCCGTGGTCGCTCATCAGCCAGAAGGCCAAGGTGCAGTTCGACCTCGGGGTCACGACGCTCCCCGCGGGGACGTCCGGTCCGTCGACCTTCGCCGCCGGCTCCGGCTTCGGTGTCTCGAAGCAGTGCAAGTACCCGGAGCAGGCGTTCAAGGCCGTCCAGACGATGACCAGCGAGAAGGTCCTGACGTCGCTCGCCGAAGCCGGACGAGCCTTCCCCGGCCGCACCGCTGCCCAGTCGGCGTGGTACTCGAGCGCCGGCATCGACGGCGCCGAGGCTGCGCTCAAGGCGGGACTCGCGAAGTCCTCGCCGCTCCTCGGGAACAAGCAGAGCGACCAGCTCTCCCAGCTGTTCACGCAGTACGCGCTGCAGGCGGTGAACGGGCAGACCTCCGGCAAGGAGACGATGTCCTCCATCGCCGGCCAGCTCGGCACGCAGTGACCAGCTGAACCAATGAGCGGACTGGAGGCCCGTTGCGGCCCCGCCACGGGCCTCCAGTCCGATCCATCCCCTGTTCAGGACCGCGCGAACGACGAGGAGGTCGTCGCATGACCACCATCCAGGACCCACCGGCCGAAGCGGCCGTCCCCGCGGTCGCGACCGCGGTCGCGGTCGGGACCGCCACCCCACGGCGGAAGGACGGCGAGGACACGAGCGCGCTCGGACGCCGCTCCTGGTGGGGCGCCGCCTTCGCCGCCCCGCACTCGATCGGCCTCGTCGTCTTCACCGCGTTCCCGATCGTCGCGTCCCTCGTCGTGAGCTTCATGAACTGGCCGATGCTCGGCGAACGCAGCTGGGCCGGCATCGAGAACTACGCCCGGCTCTTCGGCGACCCGGTGTTCCGCACCGTCGCGCTCAACACGGCGCTGTTCGTGGTGCTCTACGTGCCGCTCAACCTCGTCGTGTCACTCGGGCTCGCCGCCTGGCTGACACCGCGGATCGCCGGCCGGCACGTCTTCCGCGTCCTGTTCTTCATCCCGACCATCACGCCGATCGTCGCGAACGTCGTGGTGTGGCGGATGCTGTACCAGCCCGGTGGCGCGATCGACGCGTCCCTGCAGTCCACCGTCGGCGTGCACGCGCCGAACTTCCTGGCCGACGAGCACTGGGCGATGCTCGCCATCGTCGCGATGAGCGTGTGGCAGGGCTTCGGCTACAACATGCTGATCTTCTCGGCGGCGCTCGACGCCGTGCCGGAGAACCAGATCGAGGCCTCGCAGCTCGACGGCGCGAACGCCTGGCAGACCTTCTGGGCCATCAAGTTCCCGCTCATCTCGCCGTCGGTCTTCTTCGCGACGATGATGACGCTGATCACCTCGTTCCAGGTGTTCGTCCAACCGTTCGTCCTCACCAAGGGCGGGCCGGGCACCGCGACGGAGACCCTCGTGCAGTACATCTACAACACCGGCTTCCAGAACCAGCAGCTCGGTCTGGCCTCGGCCGGCGCCTGGGTGCTGTTCGTCATCATCCTCGGGATCACGGCCGTCCAGTTCCTCGGGCAGAAGCGGTGGGTGCACTATGAGTGAAGCGGTCCGCGGGCACGTCGGTGCCACCACGTCGAACCGGACGGTCAACCCCCGTGCCGTCGCCAGGACGAAGTCCGCGCCACGACCGGGGCGGGTCCGGCACGCGATCGGGTACGCCCTGCTCTGCCTCGTCACACTCCTGTTCGTCTCGCCGCTCATCTACATGGTCGCGACGAGCCTCAAGCCCGCCGACCAGGTGTTCACCACCCCGCCGACGCTCTGGGGCCGCTCGCTCGAGTGGGACAACTACGTGCAGGCGTTCACCTACCTGCCGTTCGCGCGGTTCATCCTCAACGGTGTGTTCGTCGCGGCGGTCGGGACGGCCATCAACGTCGCCGTGGCCGTGCTCTCCGGGTACGCGTTCTCGCGACTGCGCTGGCGCGGCCGGAACACGGTGTTCCTGCTGTTCCTCGTCACGCTGATGATCCCGCAGGACGTCCTCGTCATCCCGATGTACGTGATGATGCAGGGCTTCGGCTGGGTCGACACGTTCCAGGCGCTCATCATCCCGTGGGCGTTCACGGCGCTCGGCGCGTTCCTGGTGCGGCAGTTCTTCCTGACCGTGCCGCAGGAGCTCGACGACGCTGCCCGGGTCGACGGAGCCGGCGCGATCCGGACCTTCTTCTCGGTGATGCTCCCGCTCGCCCGACCGACCATGGCCGTCCTCGCGGTGTTCTCGTTCATCTCGTACTGGAACTCGTTCCTCTGGCCGCTCGTCGTCGTCAACGACGTCGAGGCCCACGGCACGATCCCGCTCGGCCTGCAGCAGTTCTTCGGCCAGCAGGGCTCCGAGTGGAACCTCGTGATGGCGGCGTCGGTGATCTCGATGCTGCCCACCGTGATCCTGCTCGTCCTGCTGCAGAAGCACCTCGTCAAGGGCATCGTCACCAGCGGCCTCGGCGGCCGGTGACACCCCTCCCCCCTCTGAAAGGAACACTGGCCTCATGACCATCACCGCACCTGCAGAGCCGCAGACCGCGACCGACGCGAGCGGCCTGCCCGCCTGGTTCACCCACGACCGGTTCGGCATGTTCATCCACTGGGGGCTCTACGCCCTGCCGGCACGGCACGAATGGGTGAAGAACCGCGAACGGATCACCGACGCCGACTACCAGAAGTACTTCGACCACTTCGACCCCGACCTGTTCGACGCCGCCGACTGGGCCCGCCGTGCTCGCGAAGCCGGCATGAAGTACGTCGTGCTCACCACGAAGCACCACGAGGGCTTCTGCCTCTGGGACAGCAAGCTCACCGACTACAAGTCCACGAACACCCCGTTCGGCCGCGACATCGTGCGCGAGTTCGTCGACGCCGTCCGGGCCGAGGGGCTGCGGGTCGGCTTCTACCACTCGCTCATCGACTGGCACCACCCGGACTTCACCATCGACGGCGTGCACCCGCGGCGGGACGACGGGGACGCTGCGATCGCCGCACTGAACGAGGGCCGGGACATGGCTCGGTACCGTTCGTACCTCCACGGCCAGGTGGAGGAGCTGCTCACCGACTACGGGCGGATCGACTACCTGTTCTACGACTTCTCCTACCGCGACAACGACCACGAGGACATCTGGGGCGGCAAGGGCCGCGACGACTGGGGGTCCGAGGAGCTGCTCGAGCTGACCCGACGGCTCCAGCCCGGCATCATCGTCAACGACCGCCTCGACCTGCCCGGCGACATCGTCACACCCGAGCAGTACCAGCCCGACAAGCCGATGGAGGTCGACGGCGCCCAGGTGCCGTGGGAGGCCTGCCAGACGCTCAACGGGTCGTGGGGCTACGACCGCGACAACGTGAACCTCAAGCCCGTCGACCTGCTCGTCCGCATGCTCGTCGACGGCGTCTCGAACAACGGGAACATGCTGCTCAACATCGGCCCCACCGGCCGCGGCGAGTTCGACGGGGTCTCGCGCCGGACCCTCGACGGCATCGGGACGTGGATGCACCAGCACGCCCGCTCCGTCTACGGCGCCGGACCGTCGTCGTTCGTCGCGCCGCACAACACCGTGTACACGCAGAACGGCAACCGCCTGTACCTGCACCTGTTCGCGTGGCCGTTCGAGCACGTGCACCTGCCCGACCTGGCCGGACGCGTCGCCTACGCCCAGCTGCTCAACGACGCGTCGGAGCTGCACTTCCGCGAGATCCCGCCGGGGACCCGTGCGCAGAACACCGAGCTCGGCGGGCAGCCGGCGGGGACGCTGACGCTCACGCTGCCGATCGTGCGACCCGACGTCGCCGTGCCGGTGGTCGAACTGTTCCTGCGCGACTGATGCAGCGCATCCTGTCGAGGACCCGGCTGCGGGCGGGGAACGAGGCCGTGTACGACGCCGTGCACGCCTCGATCCCGCCCGCGCTCGCGGCCCGGCTTCGCGATGCCGGGGTGCACGACTGGACGGTGTGGCGGGACGGGCAGGACCTGGTCCACCTGATCGAGGTCGAGGACTACCGCGCGATGCGCCGGGCGCTCGCTGACGACCCGGTCAACGCGGAGTGGCAGGAGACCATCAACCCGCTGCTCGAGGCCGACGACGACTACTCGGGGAACGACGACGGCGTGCCGCGGGTCTGGTCCCTGGCGGACCAGGTGGACGCATGACGGACCTCGACCTCGACCTCGACCGCGGCCCGTTCTGGTTCGGCGGCGCCGGCATCGGCAACCTGCTGCGCCCGGTCTCCGACCACGACGCCCGTGCCACCGTCGACGCTGCCTGGGACGCCGGCGTGCGCGGGTTCGACACCGCACCGCACTACGGCCTCGGCCTGTCCGAACGACGGCTCGGGGCGGCGCTCGCCGACCGCCCGCGCGACTCGTTCCTGGTGTCGACGAAGGTCGGGCGGTTGCTCGTCCCCGGGCGTGGCGACGGGGACGACTTGGCCTCTGGCGGGTTCGCGGTGCCGAACGACACCGTGCGGCAGTGGGACCCCTCGCCGTCGGGCGTGCGGCGGTCGTTGGACGAGTCGCTCGACCGGCTCGGACTCGACCACGTCGACGTCGCGTACCTGCACGACCCCGACGTGTACTCGCTCGAGGACGGCCTGACGCAGGCGCTGCCGACGCTCGCCGAGCTGCGGGACGAGGGTGTCGTCCGGGCTGTCGGCGTCGGGTCGAACTCGGTCGAGGCCCTCGACGCGGCGGTGTCCACCGGGCTCTGCGACGTGGTCATGCTCGCGGGGCGGTACACGCTCCTGGAGCAGCCGGCGGCGGACCTCGTCGACCGGTGCGCCTCGCTCGGCGTCGCGGTCGTCGCGGTCGGTGTCTACAACTCGGGACTACTCGGGCAGGACCGGCCGGACGCCACGGCGACGTACGATTACGCCACGGCTCCGGCGGCCCTCGTCGCCCGGGCGAACGCGATCGCCGACGTCTGCGAGCGGCACGGGGTCACCCTGCCCGAGGCGGCGTTGGCGTTCCCGCGCCGTGCTGCTGCGGTCGCCGCGATCGCCCTCGGTGCGCAGTCCGCCGAGCAGGTGCGCTCCAACGTCGAGCGGGCGGCGGCCGTCGTCCCGGAGTCCCTGTGGGAGGACCTGCGCGCCGCGGGCCTGCTCGGCGCCTGAGCCCCGCACGACCGAAGTCACCCCGAACCGCACGGATGCGCGGTTCGGGGTGACTTCGGTTGTGCGCCGGGTCGTGCCCGGCGGGGTGCTGGTGCCTAGCGGGTCTTGGCGCTGCGACCCGAGAAGCGGATGTAGATGATCAGCACGATGATGGCGCCGATGATCGAACCGATGATGCCGGCCGGCTGGAAGAAGCCGTCCATCGGGTCGTGCTGGAAGATCAGGAACCCGAGGAACCCGCCCACGAACGAGCCGATGATGCCCAGCAGGATGGTCATGGGGATCGAGATGTGCTGCTTGCCGGGGACGACGAGCCGGGCGATGGCGCCGGCGATGAGTCCGACGATGATCAAGCTGATGATGAGACCGAGCACGGTTTCCTCCTCGTGGGTGCGGTTGCCGCGGCATGGTTGCCGGAGTCAGGGCCGACGCCCGACACAACACCCACCCACCTGCAAGCGTTCTCGGTTTCAGTCGAGGGAGCGCCGCAACCAGCGCTCGACGCCCTCGACGTGCGACACCACGAGCGCCTGCACGAGCTGCGGGTCCCGGCGTCGGATGGCGTCCACGATGGCGGCGTGCTCGTCGAGGGTGCGCTGCACCGAGCCGTTCTGCGTCAGGCCGCGCCACACCCGCACCCGCACGGTCTTGCTCGACAGGGCGTCGAGCAGCCCGGACAGGTACTGGTTGCCGCCGATGCCCGCGATCGTCGAGTGGAACAGCAGGTCGTGCGCCACCAGGTCCTCGACGCCGGTGTCCTCGCCGACGGACTGCATCAGCGTGGCGAGCTCGTCGATCTGCTGCTCCGAGGCCCGCGCGGTGGCCAGGACGGCGGACGCGGGCTCGAGGATGCGGCGGACCTCGAGCAGGTCGACGAGGGACCGGTCGTGGTGCATGTCGACGACGAACGACACGGCCTCGAGCAGGACGCCGGGTTCCAGCGACGTGACGTAGGTGCCGTCGCCGCGGCGGACGTCGAGCACGCGGATGAGCTCGAGGGCCTTCACCGCTTCACGCAGGCTGTTCCGGGACAGGCCGAGCGACTCGCTCAGTTCCTTCTCGGGCGGGAGGCGCTGCCCGGGTTGGAGCTCACCGCTCACGATCATCTGCTGGATGCGTGCGATCGCATCGTCGGTCAGCGACGCCACGTCATCACCTCCTGATCCCGGCCCGCTCGCGGACGCGAGCCGACAGGTCGACGATAGCCGGGCCTCCCGGTCGTCACGGGCCGACCATCAGGCGGGCCGCAGCCGGAGGGCCTGCATCCCGCCGTCGACGGCCAGGTCGACGCCCGTCGTCGACCGGGCGAGCGGGCTCGTCAGGTAGGCGACCGCCTCGGCGACCTCCTCCGCCTGCACGAGCCGGCCGTGCGGTTGCCGGGCCTCGAGCGCTGCGCGTTCGGCGGCCGGGTCGCCCGCGGTGGACAGCAGCCGCGCGACCCACGGGGTGTCGGCCGTGCCGGGGTTGACGGCGTTGACGCGGATGCCCTCGCGGATGTGGTCGGCGGCCATCGCGCGGGTCAGCGCGGCGATCGCACCCTTGGTCGCCGAGTAGAGCGCCCGCTGGGGCAGCCCTGCGGTGGCGGCGATCGAGCAGGTGTTCACGATGCTCGCGTTGCCCGACGCTCGCAGGTGGGGGAGCGCTGCACGCGACAGCCGGACAGCGCCGAGGACGTTGACCTCGTACACGCGGCGCCACTCGTCGTCGTCGTTGTCCTCGACCGTGCCCTGCGCGCCGATGCCGGCGTTGTTGACCAGGACGTCGAGGCCGCCGAGCTGCTCGACGGCGGTGGCGACGGCGGTGCGGACCGAGGCGTCGTCGCTGACGTCGCACGTGACCGAGAGGAACCCCTCGACGGTCGACGGCTGGAGGTCGAGCACGGCGACCGTCGCTCCGCGGTCCTGCAGGGCGGCGGCGATCGCTGCGCCGATGCCGGACGCGCCGCCGGTGACGATCGCCCGGACGCCGTCGTGGCTGCCGGCGCTGCCGGCGCGGCCGGAGCCGGTGCTGCCGGTGCTGCCGGTGCTGCCGGTTGCGTCCGCCATCAGGCTGCTCCGACCGTCTGGCGCTGCGAGCCGAGCCCGTCAGCGGTGAGCTCGACGACGTCGCCGGGCTGCAGGTAGGGCGCGTGTCCGGCCAGCGCGACGCCCGCCGGGGTCCCCGTGCTGATGACGTCGCCGGGGTACAGCACCATGAACTGCGACAGGTACCGGACGATCTCCACAGGCCGGAAGATCATGTCGGCGGTGGTGCCGTCCTGGCGGACCTCGCCGTTGACGGTCAGTCGGAGCGCGAGTGCCGCAGGGTCGAGGCCGGCGGCGGCGAGCGACCCGGGTGTCACCAGCCACGGCCCGAGCGGGTTGAAGGTCTCGCAGGACTTGCCCTTGTCCCACTGTCCACCGTGCTCGAGCTGGAACTCGCGCTCGGACACGTCGTTCGCGATGGCGTAGCCGGCGATGGAGGCCTCGGCGTCCGCATCGGTCTCGCAGTACCGAGCCGTGCGGCCGATGACGATCGCGAGCTCGATCTCCCAGTCGGTCTTCGTGCTGTTCCGGGGGATCAGGACCTCGTCGTCGGGGCCGATCACCGTCATCGGGTCCTTCATGAACACGATCGGTTCGGTGGGGATGTCGGCGCCGGTCTCGGCGGCGTGGTCGCGGTAGTTCAGGCCGATGCACACGACCTTGCCGGGGCGTGCGATCGGCGCTCCGCGCCGCATGCCGTCGGCCCGGTCGCGGCCGATGATCGTCAGGTCGCCGGCGCTGCGCGCGTGGTCGACGCGGCCGACCGGGTCCGAGGCCAGGAAGGCCCCGCTGATGTCACTGGTGATCGAGCGGAGGTCGAAGACCTCGCCGTCGATGTCGATGGCCACGGGGATCTCGCTCCCCACCGGGCCGAGTCGTGCGAACTGCATCGTTCCTCGCTCTCCGGCTGCGCCAGTGCAGCCAGAAACATCCTATGTCTGCGTGGTCATCGGGACAAGGTAGATGCGCTCCGCGGTGCCGCTGAAGACGGCCTCGTGCTCGGTCGTCGACAGGTCGGCGAGTGCGCCCGTCGTCCGCTGCGCGACGTCGGCGTACCCGGTCGCCAGGGTCGACACCGGCCAGTCCGAGCCGAACAGCGACCGCTCGGGACCGAACTGCTCCACGAGCTCGCGGACGTACCGGTCGACCGGGCGGTCGCGCCAGTCCGGGCCAGCCTCGGTGAACAGGCCGGAGACCTTGCACGTGACGTTCGGGCGTGCGGCGAGGTCGGTCATCCGTCCGCGCCAGGCCGCCGCCGACTCGGCATCGTCGTGCGCGATGTCCGGCTTGCCGGCGTGGTCCAGCACGAACGATGCCTCGGGGACGGCGTCGACCAGGGCCAGCGAAGCGGCGTGCTCCCGCGCTCGGACGAGGACGTCGAACACCAGGCCGGCACCAGCGAGGGCGCGCACCCCGCGGGCGACGTCCGGGCGGGCGAGCCAGCCCGGATCCGGTTCGTCCTGCGCCTGGTGCCGGATGCCCGCCAGACGCTGCCCGCCCGGCAGCGCACGGACGGCGGCGATCCGGTCGGCCACGTCCGGCGCGGTGAGGTCCACCCAGCCGACGACGCCCGCGACCGGTTCGGGCTGTTCGAGCAGCCAGGCGGTCTCGCCGGGATCGTGCACGGCCTGCACGACGATCGTCCGCGTCACGCCGGTGTCCCGCGTCGCCGCTCGGAGGTCGTCCACGTCGAACCGGCGGCGGATCGGGGCGACGGAGTCGTCCATCCAGGGGTACGGCCGGTCGGCGGGGTCCCAGAGGTGGTGGTGAGCGTCGATGATCACGCCCTCATGATGCCCGATTCATCCGATGTCCGCCCGGCGCGCAGGTGCAGCGTTCCCCCGAGACTCGGGGTGGGCGACAGAACTCGGGCTCGGAGCCCCGAGACGAGTCGCTCAGCCCGAGTCTCGGGGCGAGCTGCCCGAGTCTCGGGCCGAGCCGCAGCTCAGACGGCGCCGGAGGCCTCGAGCTCGGCGCGCAGCTCGGCGTCCGACGGCTCGACGAAGTGCTTGCCGTTCGGCAGCACCACGACGGGGATGTTCTTCCGCCCGCTGATCGCCTCGGCTCGGTCGGCCGCCGACAGGTCCTGCTCGACGTCGACGTACTCGTAGTCGACGCCGAGGGTGTCGAGCAGCGCCTTGGACCGGCGGCAGTCGCGGCACCAGTCCGCACCGAACATCGTCACCTTGTCGAACACTCCGGTCGTGGATGCATCGCTCATGCCCAGAGAGTACGTCGGCGGACCCCCGCGCATTCCCTACGATTGGGGCATGCCGCCAGGACCCGACCCCGAGACGCGATCCTGGGCGTCGGCAGCACTCCGACGCTTCGCCTCGGTCACGAACCTGCTCGTCGCAGCCCGCCGGTTCCGCATCGTCGGTGGCGACCCCCGCGACACCGCGGCACTGCACGGGCTGCTCACCGGACTCGGTGCCCGTCCGGCCGCGGAGCACGAGCCGATCGACCAGCTCTGGTGCCTCGGTTCCCCCGACGACTCCACCCCCGTCATCGAGCGCGAGGCGGACCGCCCCCGCGGCGCCACGCTCATCGTGATCGACGCCGGCCGGCACCTGCCCGCCGTCGACGAGGACGCCTTCGGCCCCGTCGTCACCGCCCGCCCCGGCGTGCTCGGCGTCCCGATGCTCTCCGACGACGTCTTCCTCGTCTCCACCGGCCGCGACCCCGAGGACGACCCGGCCGCCGACGCCCGGCTGCGCTGGGCGCGACGCTCGATGCCCGTCTCGCGCGCGGTCGCCGCCGAACTCCGCGACGGCGGACTGCTCCGCGGCACCCGCATCGGCGTCGCGATGTTCCTCGAGCCGAAGACGGCGGTGCTGAGCCTGCTCCTCCGCGACGCTGGTGCCGAGGTCGTCGTCTACGCGCACGCCGACGAGACCGACGACGCCGTGGCCGCGTCGCTCCGAGCGGCGGGTCTGACTGTGCACGCGAGCAGCACGGCGTCGCTACCGGAGCAGAAGGCGCTCGCCCTCGCGATGCTCGACACCCGGCCGCACATCCTGCTCGACGACGGTTCGCACGTCATCCGACTCGCCCACCAGGAGCGTCCGGACCTGCTGCCGACGATGCTCGGCGCGGCCGAGGAGACCACGAGCGGCCTCCGACCCCTGCGCGTGATGGCGTCGCGGGGCGAGCTCGGCATCCCCGTGGTCGCCGTCAACGACGCCCGCACCAAGACGTTCTTCGACAACCGGTACGGCACCGGGCAGTCGACGGTGTTCGCGGCGCTCGACCTGGTCGACGGGCTCCCGTCCGGCACGCACCGAGTGATCCCGGGAGGCGCGGCGGTCGTCGCCGGGTTCGGGCACGTCGGCGAAGGGGTCGCGCTGGTGCTGTCCGCCCTCGGTCTCCGGGTCACGGTCGCCGAGACGGATCCCGTGCGCGCCCTGCAGGCGCTGTTCGCCGGCCACGCCGTCGCGCCGCTCGCCGAGGCGGTGCAGGACGCCGACCTCGTGGTGAGCGCCACCGGGGTCGCCGACACCATCGACCTGCGGGTGCTGCGCTCGTGCGCGGACGGGGCCGTCGTCGCCGTCGCGGGCGGGGTCGACCACGAGGTCGCGCTCGACGACGCCCGCGCCGCCGGAGCCGAACTGCGGCCAGTGGGCCCGAAGGCCGAACGCCTCGTGTTCCCCGACGCCGAGGGCGGACCGATCGTGCTCGACCGCGGCGGCTGCATCAACATCACCGCGGCCGAGGGCAACCCGATCGAGATCATGGACCTGTCCTTCGCCGCGCAGCTCGGGGCCGTCCGCATGCTGCTCGAACGGGGCGACGAACTCGAGCGAGCCGTCGTGCCCATCGACCCCGCGGTCGACGACGCGACCGCCCGCGTGGCGCTCGCCGCGTTCGGAGCGCGCCCCGTTCCTCCCGGCCTTCCAGCCGAACACCCTGCGGACCGCGAGCCGGACGTCCGGACTCGCCGTTTCGGAGACCCCGCATGAGCGCCGCGCCCCCGAGCGCCGCGCACCCGCGTGCCGACCACTCCGTCGTCGTGCACTCGGCGCGCGTCGTCGTGCCGATGACCGCGCCCCCGATCGCCGACGGCGCCGTCGCCGTGCAGGACGGCCGCATCCTGCACGTCGGCGACCGGTCGTGGGTCGTCGACCAGCTCGCCGGCTCGGGTGCGACGTTCACCGAACGGCAGTGGCGAGGGGCCCTCCTGCCGGGCCTCGTCAACGCGCACTCGCACCTGCAGTACACCGGCATGGCCAGTGTCGGACGCCGCCAGTACGACGGATTCGAGGACTGGGCGGCCGCGTTCAACGAGGACTACGCCGAACCCCACGACTGGCGGGCCGAGGCTGCGGCCGGTGCCGAGGCGTCGATCCTCGCCGGCGTGACGAGCATCGCGGACATCGTCACCGACATCGAGGCCTCCACCGCGCTCGAGACGTACGGGCTCGGCGGCATCGCCTACTGGGAGGTGATGGACTGGGAGAACGACGCCTGGCAGACCCACGGCCGCGACCAGGTGCTCGACGAACTCGCCCGGATCCCGACCACCCCCGGCGCCGGGCTGTCACCGCACGCGCCGTACTCGCTCGACGTCGCGCCCCTGCTCGAGCTCCCCGACATCGTCCGGCAGCGCGGACTCCGGCTGCACCTGCACCTGGGCGAGGCCGCCTTCGAGGGTGAGCGCATCGCCCTGGGGCCGGTCCCCGGACTCGACGGCGTCGACGGCGTCGGCCACGGCAACGACTGGCACCTGGCGAACGTGCCCTCGTTCCGGGCGCTGCGAGCCCTGGGCTTCGGCGCGAGTGCCACCGCGTTCGTCGACCGGCTCGGGGTACTCGGCCCGGACTGCCACATCGCGCACGGCGTCTACATGACCGCTGCCGACCGGGCTCTCCTGCGAGCTCGCGGCACCGCGGTCGCACTGTGCCCGCGGTCGAACGCCGTCATCGGCCTCGATCCGCCACCGGTCGCCGACTACCTGCGCGAGGGCAGCCCGATCGCCATCGGCACCGACTCGCTGTCGTCGTCGCCGTCCCTCGACCTGATGGCCGACGTCACCGCCCTCCACCGGATCGCCCGCGCCCAGGGGTACGGCCACCGCGACCTGCACGAGCGGCTCCTGTCAGCGGCGACCCTCGGTGGTGCCCACGCCATGGGCCTCGCCGTCGGGCCGGACCGCATCGGTCACCTCGCCGTGGGGGCCCGCGCCGACCTGGCCGTCTTCGATGTCGACGCCCGGACCGTGCCCGACGCACTCGCCGAGCTCGTCGAGGACGGTGCCGGGCGTGCGTCCGCGACCGTCATCCGTGGGGTCGTCCGCGCCGTCGACGGAGCACTGACCGGCGTGCCCACGTCATCGCCCGACCGCCCTGCCCGCCCTGTCATCCCTGTGGAGGAATCATGACCGAGACCGCACCCCGCCCCGGCATGGCCGCCCGTCGCACCGTCGACGGCGAACTGATCGAGTGGCTCGACGTGCCGAAGCGTGCCATCGCCCTCGGCATGGAACCGCACCCCGAGGGCGGTTGGTACGTCCGCACCTGGACCTCGCCGGCCACGGTGACGACACCCGCGGGGGACCGACCCGCCGCGACCCTGATCCACTTCCTGCTGCCCCCGGGCGAGGCCTCGGCCTGGCACCGGGTGACGAGCGACGAGATCTGGATGTGGCACGGGCCGGACACCGTCGAGCTCGAACTCGGCGGCTCCGGCGATGCTCCCGAGCCCGGTGCGCGGATCACCCTCGGGCCCGACGCCGGACGCGATCGGGTGAACGACGCGCAGGCGTTCGTGCGCGGTGGCGTGTGGCAGCGGACGATCCCGAACGACGGCGAGGTGCTGCTGAGTTGCCTGGTGTCACCGGGCTTCTCGTTCGAGGACTTCACGATGGCCGACTGACCTACCACTTCCGTGACCGCGGCGTCGAGTGGTGAGGGGTGGTCAGCGGATTGCTGCGTTGTCCCAGATGTTGCGCACGAAGCCAGCAACACGTGGAAGCAACGGGCCGGCCATGAGGGCTGTGGTTGCGAGCAGCGTTGCCGCCTGCAGGGCCAGGAACAACTCGAGCCACAGCGGCACGAACCCGCCCACCGCCCACGACACCGCCAGGATCGCCGTGAGCGACGACCCCACGCGCAGCACCTTCATCGGAGATCTGCTCCATGTGACGAGCGCGGAGGCCGCGAACGCTAGCGGCACGAGCACGTGCAACGCGGTCGACAGCGGGAGCCACAGATCGGTGCCGAGAGCCGGCGACTGTGTCACGACGAACCCCGCCACGGATGCGGCGGCGACGCCGGGTGCGAGATCATGTCCACGCACTGCGAACACCATGCAGGCCGATCCACCGAGCAAGGCCAACGCGACGAAGAACGCCGTCGCGCCGAAGCCGAACAGGTGGGAGCCACCGAAGCCGAGCAGGTTGTCGACGGACAGGACGGTGCTGCTGAGTGATGCGATCGTTCCGGTGGTCGCGACCGCGGTGCGCTCCGAAGCAGGCCTGGACGTGCTCGTCACGGGCTTCCCTCGACTGGACTCACGGTGGCGGCCACCTTCTCGTACGCGGTCGCGCACTTCGCCTTGAGGCGAGGACCGATCGGTGAGAGCGCTGCTGCCCATCGCTCCGTGTCCGGGACCTTGCGGATGCGGTCCCTGCCGAGGCTGTCGACTGCTCTGTGCACTTCGGCAGTGACGGCTGGGAACAACCTGTCGTACTGGGCCGCTGTCTCGTTGCGCTCATCCGGATTGTTCACGTATCGTTCTCCCTCGCTCGCGACGAACTGCGTGCAGGTGGTGAGGTACTCCTGCTCCGCTGTCAGCTTCGTGGGGGACCCGGCATCCCTGGCGATCTTCGGCGCGTCTGGAGGAGCGTCCAACGCCGCGACGATGGCAGGTGGTCCGATCACGTACCAGTTCTCACCGCGAGCGACGGCACGTTCCCCGTTGAACGTGTCGGCCCAGTCCTCAAGCGTCTGAGGAACGGACGCGGTGTGAGCGTAGGCGCGGACGAACGTTGCATCACCACCGTTGAAGCAATCGAATCCCCGCATTGCGTCCCAGAAGGAAAGGTCATCGAGCAACGCGTCGGCGTCTTCGCACGGCACGGAATCGCGGAGCTGATCAGCGATTGACTGCATCGAAGCCACGTCGAGCGCAGGCTCGTCGGGCCCGGACGCCGGGCCGGAATGAGCCGCTCGAAGTTCGCCGGATGCGCAACCCGACAGAAGAGCTGCGGCGACGCAGCTCGAGGCGATGACCCCGAGCCCGCGTCGCCGCATGCTGTGCCGTGTCACTGCCACTGCACGCCGGCCCAGCCGACCGCGGTGAGCCCCTTCACCTTCTTGGTGCCGGCAACATTGCCCCACGGAACGGTCTTCGTCTGCCCCGAGCCACAGCCGATCGCCGTCCAGGTGGGTGCGTGCTTGGAGTTGAACCCTTTGCCCCAGATGCAGGGGTTGGTGGTACCCATGTGCTTGTACCACTTGTACGGGGCCCGCGCTGCGGCGTTCCAGCCGATCACGTTGCAGCCGTTGACGGACTGGCCCATGACCGGTAGCACCGTGAAGGCGCGGTCCTTGCAATTACCGGACTGGGTCGTGGGGCCGTCGCCGACCATCACGACCTCACTGTCGGGATCAAAGCTCCCATCGACCACGACGTGTGGCGGGATCGAGTCCGTAGGCGTTCACTGCTTGCATGCGCCGGGACGGCGGGTGCCAGCACTGAAGCCGCGACTGCGGTCGACACGAGGACAGCAGAAAATGTGTTCTTCTTGGTCATCTCTCACCCTTGAGTAGCCGGTGAAGTTTTACCGGATGAACACATACTGCACGGCGACAGCGATCTAGGCAACCCGTCTCCTGGCCGGACGAGAAGTCGTTGCCGTGACCTCCCGCGTCGTCGACGTTGGGTCGGCATCGAAGGCTGATGCGCAACCGGCTGTGACTGCAAATCTCGGCGGATCGCCTGGTGCGCTCGGCGCGAGGCTGTCGTCGGTCTGCGGGACAGAGCGGGCGGAGCGCGTCCAGAGCGCAGAAAGGGGGCACCCCGTGGTGGGGCGCCCCTTGATCTCAGACCTCAGCCGAGCATGCGCTCGGTTCAGCCCGCTTCGCCAGATTACCGGCCCGACGTCGACCGGTCGACTGGTGTGTGACACGGAACCGGGTCGCGTTAGACGCCAGGAGTCGCGTTGGTATCCCACCGCGAAGTACACTTCGACCTGCCCCCAACCCCCTCGCACGAAGGCCCGACCGTGACCCGATCCCTCCGCTTCACCCTCGCCGTCGCAACAGCCGCGGTCGCCGCCCTCGCCCTGACGTCGTGCGCCGCCGGCAGCGGCAGCAACGAAGACGGCACCGTCACCGACGGCAAGCTGACGATCGCCACCGGTGAGCCGGCGTACTCGCCGTGGATCGAGGACAACAAGCCGGAGTCCGGCAAGGGCTTCGAGTCCGCCGTGGCCTACGCGGTCGCGAAGGAGATGGGCTACAGCAAGTCCGACGTCGTGTGGAAGCGCAGCACCTTCGACAGCGCGATCGCACCGGGTCCGAAGGACTGGGACCTCAACGTCCAGCAGTTCTCGATCGACGCCAAGCGCAAGAAGGCCGTCGACATGTCGAGCGCCTACTACACGACGACGCAGGCCGTGGTGACGACCAGCACCTCGAAGGCCGTCGACGACACGAGCATCGCCGCGCTGAAGAAGGACGCGATCGGCGTCGCCACCGGGTCCACGTCGATCGCCAGCGTGAAGAGCGTGCTGGGGGTCACTCCGCAGGTCTTCAACTCGAACGACGACGCCGTGCTCGCACTGAAGTCGGGCCAGATCGACGCGATCGTCACCGACCTGCCGACGGCGTTCTACATGGCGGCAGCGCAGCTCGACGACGGCACGGTGTCGGCGCAGTTCCCGTCGGACGGCAAGGGCGACCAGTTCGGCTTCGTCCTGCCGAAGGGCTCGGAGCTCACGAGCAAGGTGGACAAGGCGCTCAAGTCGCTGACGGACGACGGCACGCTCGAGGACCTGCAGACCAAGTGGCTCTCCTCGGAGACCAACACCCCGGTCCTGAAGTAACCGCATGACCGTGCCAGCAGGCGCCGGTACCGCGGTCGCCGCAGCCGCGCCGAGCCAGGTCGAGGCCGAGCGGCGGCTCTACCGTCGGCAGCGTGGACGCCGGTCGATCGTGGTGTCGGTGGTGTCGACGCTCGTGGTGATCGCGATCGCCTACTTCGGTGTCGTGAACACCCCCGGCTGGGCAGCGGTCCAGCAGTCGTTCTTCGACCCGCAGACCGCGATCGACAGCTTCCCGGACATCCTGCTGGGCCTCTGGCTGAACGTGCGCATCCTGTTCTTCAGCGCCATCGGCGTCGCCGTGTTCGGCACCCTGCTCGCCGTGGTGCGGGGCCTGCGGAACCCGGTCTTCTTCCCGCTGCGGATGCTCGCCACCGGGTACACGGACCTGTTCCGCGGCCTGCCGCTCATCATCGTGCTGTACCTGGTCGGCTACGGGATCCCCGGTCTCGGGGTGTTCCCGCGGCTGCCCGCCGAGGTCTGGGGCACGATCGCGATCGTCCTGACGTACTCGTCGTACATCGCCGAGGTCCTGCGTGCCGGCATGGAGGCCGTGCACCCCTCGCAGCGTCTGGCCGCGCGGTCGCTCGGGCTCTCGCACGCCAAGACGCTGCGGCTCGTGGTGCTGCCGCAGGCGATCCGCAAGGTCACACCGGCGCTGATGAACGACTTCGTCTCGATGCAGAAGGACGTCGGTCTGGTGTCGATCCTCGGCGCCGTCGACGCGGTCCGTTCGGCGCAGATCGCGCAGGCGGAGACCTACAACTTCACGCCGTACTTCGTCGCGGGGCTGCTGTTCGTGGTGATCAGTCTGCCGCTGATCCGCGTCACGGACGCGATCGCGCGCCGCCAGCAGCGGCGCGAGCAGATCGGAGGGACCGTATGAGCGAGGTCGGCCAGGAGGCCCGTGGTGCGTCGGGTGCGGACGCTGCGGTCCTCGAACTGCGCGGGTTGCGCAAGGCCTTCGGCGAGCAGGAGGTCCTGCGCGGCATCGACCTGACGCTGCACCGCCACGAGGTCATCTGCGTCATCGGGGCGTCCGGCTCGGGCAAGTCGACCCTGCTCAAGACGGTGAACCTGCTCGAGGGCATCGACGACGGCGAGATCCTGCTGCAGGGGACCGACATCGCCGATCCCCGCATCGCCGTCGACGGCGTCCGGGCGCGGATCGGCGTGGTCTTCCAGCAGTTGAACCTGTTCCCGCACATGCGCGTGCTCGACAACGTGACGCTTGCCTCACGGCAGGTGCACGGCGTCGGTCGAGCGCAGGCGGAGGCGACCGCGCGTCGGCTGCTCGAACGGATCGGGCTGGCAGAGTTCGCCGACGCGTACCCGGACCGGCTCTCCGGCGGCCAGCAGCAGCGTGTGGCCATCGTCCGGGCGATCGCTTCCGACCCCGAGCTCCTGCTGCTCGACGAGGTCACGAGCGCGCTCGACCCCCAGCTCGTCGGTGAGGTGCTCGACCTGGTCACCGAGCTGAAGCGGCAGGGGTCGACGATCCTGATGACCACGCACGAGATGCACTTCGCACGGAACGTGGCCGACCGGATCGTGTTCCTGCGCCGGGGCGAGGTCGTCGAGCAGGGCGTCCCCGCCGAGGTCCTCGACGCCCCGCAGCACCCGGCGCTGGTCGAGTTCCTCTCCCGCGTCCACGCCTAGAGCGTCAGCAGCACCTTCCCGACGACCTCGCCGTCGCGGACCTTCCGGTGCGCCTCCTCGACCTCGGCGAGCGGCAGGACGGTGTCGATCACCGGTCGGACGCTGCCGTCGGCGACGAAGGGCCAGACGTGCTCACGGACGGCGGCGACGATCGCGGCCTTCTCGGCGAGCGGCCGGGCGCGCAGGGTCGTCCCGCTGATCGACGCCCGCTTCCGCATCAGCTCGCCGAGGTCGAGCTCGGCGGTGCTGCCGCTGCCCGAGGCGATGACGGCGATGTGCCCGTTGGGTGCGAGGGCCTGCAGGTTCCGCGCCAGGTACGACGGTCCGACGACGTCGAGCACCACGTCGACCCCGACGCCGTCCGTGAACGCCAGGACGCGCTCCACGAAGTCCTCGGCGCGGTGGTCGACCACCAGGTCCGCGCCGAGGTCACGCGACGCCTGGACCTTGCGGTCACCGCCGCTCGTCGCGATGACCGTGGCGCCGAGGGCCTTCGCCCACAGGACGGCGTGCGAGCCCATGCCGCCGGTGCCTCCGTGCACGAGCAGCGTCTGGCCGGGGCGGAGTCCGGCGAGCATGCCGATGTTCGAGTACACGGTGCAGGCGGCTTCGGGCAGACCGGCAGCCTCGACCAGGTCGACCGAGTCGGGGACCGGCAGCACCTGCGTCGCGGGAGCCACGACGAGCGAGGCGTAGCCGCCGCCGGAGAGCAGGGCACAGACGCGGTCGCCGACGGCCACCGAGGTCACCCCCTCGCCGAGGGCCCGGACGGTGCCGGAGACCTCGAGCCCGAGGATCTCCGAGGCCCCGGGCGGCGGCGGGTAGTTCCCCGCGCGCTGCTGCAGGTCGGCGTTGTTCACCCCGGCGGCAGCGACCTCGATGAGCACCTCACCCGCGGCGGGCACCGGGTCGGGCAGGTCGGTCACGGACATGGTGGTGTCGTCGAACGTGATGGCGCGCATGCCCTCGACGGTACGCCGGGCGGCCGGTCATCCTGTGAGTGCCCCATGTACGCTCGATGACGGATCTGCACCTCATCCGGGGGAGTGCGGACCGATCGAGGGGGACTCTCCACCATGCCGAAGAACAAGCTCATCGCGCTCGCCACCGCCGGCCTCGCGCTCACCCTGCTCGCCGGTTGCTCGACCGGGCCGTCGAAGGCCGACCAGTGCACCCAGTTCGAGAAGACGGTCAAGACCGCCGCCGAGGGCGTGCAGTCCGAGGCCGCGAACCTGCAGTCCGACCCGGACGCCGCCGTCACGAAGCTCAAGGAGCTCGACGAGAAGATCTCCGACGGCGTCGACGACCTGTCCGACGACGCCCTGCAGGACAAGGGCGAGGCGTTCGAGGACGCCTACGGCGACCTCGTCGACCAGATCGAGGACATCGCGAAGGACCCGCAGTCGGCCGACGTCTCGGCGCTCACGAAGTCCAGCACCAAGGTGCAGGACGCCGGCAACGCCTTCCAGAAGGAGTGCAACTCCTGATGCGCCGCACCCTCACCGCGGTGACCACGGCGCTCGTCGCCGTGGCGCTGCTGGCAGGCTGCTCCGGCGGGTCGTCGGACGACGGCGACTCAGCGGACACGTCTGCTCCGTCGAAGACCTCCGCCCCGTCGAAGACGTCGGCCGCCGCTCCCGCGCAGACCAAGACCGAGGCGTGCGCCCTGGTCGAGAACGAGCTCCGGTCGTTCATCGCCGAGCAGACGTCGTCCTCGGCGCCGGCGGACCCCGCAGCCCGCGCGAAGCTGGTCGGCGAGTTCACCGACCGTCTCGACGCAGCGCTGCCGAAGGTCACCAACGACGACGTCCACGACGCCTTCGAGGACTTCACCGAGGACGCGAAGGAGTACGCCTCGGCGCTCACCTCCAGCGGCTCGAGCGACTCCGCCGAGGCGAAGGACGCCCAGACCGACGTGCAGTCATCACTGAACGAGGTCTCGGCGGTCTGCCCGAGCAACTAGCCCGACGTCGCAGTGCACCAGCACCACACGACGACGCCCCGCAGCTCCGACCGGAACTGCGGGGCGTCGTCGTGCCGGGGACGCGTCAGACGGCCGCCGGCTGCGACGCGTCCAGACGGGCGACGTCCTCCGGTCGCAGCTTCACGGTCGGTGCGGTCAGCGAGTCGAGGATCGACTGCGGCCGCGACGCCCCGGGGATCGGGACGACCACGTCGCTCTTCTGCAGCTCCCACGCGAGCGCGATGACCTGCGGGGTCACGCCGCGGTCGCGTGCGATGTACGCGAAGTCCTCGTAGGCGGTGCCGAGGTCGGCGGCGTTCGCGATGCCGCCGAGCGGGCTCCACGGCAGGAACGCGATCCCGAGCTCGTCGCAGAGCTCGAGTTCCGGCTCGCTCGACCGGAACTTCGGCGAGAACTGGTTCTGCACCGAGGCGAGTCGTCCGTCGAGGACCTCGTTCGCTGTCCGGATCTGGTCGGGATCCGCGTTCGAGATGCCGGCCATCCGGATGACGCCCTCGTCGAGCAGCTCGCCGAGCGCGCCGACCGACTCGGCGTACGGGACGGCGGGGTCCGGACGGTGGAACTGGTACAGGCCGATCGCCTCGACGCCGAGGCGCTTCGCCGACGCCCTCGCCGCCTGCTTCAGGTACTCCGGGTGGCCGTTCTGCGCCCAGGCGCCGGCCTCCGGTCGCAGGTGGCCGCCCTTCGTGGCGATGAGGATCGACTCGGTGTCGCCGTGGAACTCGCGGACCGCCCGGGCGATGAGCTCCTCGTTGTGCCCCACCTCGTCGTGGGCGGCCAGGTGGTACGCGTCCGCGGTGTCGATGAGCGTGACACCGTTCTCGAGCGCGGCATGGATGGTCGCGATGGACTGTCGTTCGTCGGGGCGCCCCTCGATCGACATGGGCATCCCGCCCAGACCGATGGCGCTGACCGACACGTCTCCGATGACTCGTTGCTTCATGGCCCCAGCATGCGCCGGGGGCGCGCGGTCGCGCACAGGGTGCGTCGCGCAGTGGTGGTGACCGCCCGCCGACCGGGAGGCCCGTGGCGGCCCCGCCCCGCGCCTCCCGTCCGCCGTCCGGTCCCGTCCACCGCACCCACTCCGTTCTGCGTCGGTCGCTCAGCGCCGCGCCCAGCTGGGCGCGTGCTCCGGCAGCGGCCCGAACGCGATGCCCCGGGCGTAGAGGCCCCGCGACGGCGGCACGTACCGGGCGAGCAGCACGGGCAGCAGCGGTGGCCCGTCCTGCAGCCGTCCGGCGAAGGCCCGCTCGAACACGACGCGGTGCAGCACGGCCTGCGCCGACTGGACGACCACTGCCGGCGGCCTCCGACGACGCTGCACCGCGGCCAGCGCACCGTCCAGCCCCGCACCACCGAGCCCGCGCCGCAACGACGGAACCAGGATCGCGGCCGTCGCCACGGCGTCCTGCACCGCGAGGTTGATCCCCACCCCGCCCGCGGGCGACATCGCGTGCGCCGCGTCGCCGATGCACAGCAGCCCCGGCCGCCACCACCGCCGCAACCGGTCCATCCGGACGTCGAGCACGTGCACGTCGTCCATCGACCCGATCGTGTCGACCCGGTCGGCGAAGTCCGGACGGAGCCGGGCCACCCGCTCCCGGAAGGCAACGACCCCCTCGGCTCGCAGCGCCGCGTCCGAGCCCTTCGGAGCGAAGTACGCGACCTGGTGGTAGTCGGGCCGCGGGAAGCTCAGCAGCACGTCCTCCCCCGAGAACGCGGGGGTCAGGGCGCTCGCCGCATCGCCCGACCGCCGGGGGAGCCGGAACCACCAGGTGTCGAACGGCACCGGGAACGCCCGCGGCACGAACCCCGCTGCTCGGCGCAGCACCGAGTTCCGTCCGTCGCAGGCGACCACGACGTCGGCGCGGAGCTCCTCGGGTTCGCCGCTGCCGTCACGCGGGCGGAGGTGGACCCCGGTGACGGTGCCGTTCTCCTCGATGAGCCCGGTCGCCGCGCGGCCCATCGCGATGTCGAACGACGGTTCCTGCCGGGCAGCGGTCACGAGCAGGTCGAGCAGGTCCCACTGCGGCACCATCGCCACGTGGTCGTACGGGGGAGCGAGCCGTGAGAAGTCGCCGAGAAGCAGCCGCGACCCGTCGGGCATCGGCAGGGAGAAGTCGTCGAGCCGTGACTGCGGCAGGGCCCGGAAGCGCTCGCCGAGGCCGAGCTCGTCGAGCAGCCGGATCGTCGAGGCGTGCACGGTGTCGCCCCGGAAGTCCCGGTTGAAGTCGTCGTGCTGCTCGATGACGCGCACGTCGATGCCGGCCCGGGCGAGCAGCAGCCCGAGGACGACCCCGGCGGGGCCGCCACCGACCACCGCGACCGTCGTCCGCGACACCGTCACCATGCCGTGGACGCTACGCCGTGTCGGACCCGCGCACTGCGCGCACCCGCAACACGACAGGACACGAGGTGATCACCTCGTGTCCTGTCGGAAGCGTGGTGCGCGTCGGGGCTAGGCGCTCGCGGACACCGAGGACGACGCAGTCTCGCCGTCGGCGGCGTTCGCGAAGACGACCCCGCCCCACGTGATCACGGCGATCGCGAGCACGAAGCCGACCGCGGCGATCCACCACGACGACTTCCGACGGATCCACGCGCCGATCGCGAGCACGATCGTGGCGACGCCGATCACGAACGCGCCGCCGACGGCGATGGCCGTGCCGCCGATGTACCCGCCGGGCGAGCACCCGGCCGAGGCATCGCAGGTCGCGGTCGCCGAGATGACCGCGATGATGCCGACGACGGCGGTGACGATCGTCATCACGGCACCGAAGGCCAGCAGCAGCACGGTCGAGATCCGGTCGGCGAGCTTCGCCGGCGGGAACAACGTGGTGCCGCTGCGCTCCCAGGCCGCGCGCTGCGGGTCCTGGGGGCCGGGCGAGGACTGCGGCGGACCGCCGGGGACGTTGGACCAGGTCATGGGAGCAGTCCTACCGCGCTTCCACGCCGAACGCCTGTGCGAGCCGCTGGATCTTCTGCGCCCGACCCAGGCGGGGCAGGTCCGAACCGTCGCGGATGACCTTGCCACGGGCCTCGAAGTCGTCGAGGAAGTCCTGCGCCCAGGCGACGTCGGTCGGCGTGGGGGAGATGACCTCGTTGATGACGGGCAGCTGCTCGGTGTCCAGGCAGAGCTTGCCGGTCAGGCCGAGCGACACCGCGACCTGGGACTGCTCGCGCAGGATCGGGTGCGACGACCCCACCGTCGGGCCGTCGATCGGGCCGGGCAGGTCGCCGACGCGCGACGCGACGACGAGCTTCGACCGCGGGTACGCCATCGCCAGGGTGTCGGCGCTCGTGCCGGTGTCGCGGCGGTAGTCGCCCGAGCCGAACGCCAGCCGGAACGCGCCCTGCGCCCGCGCGATCGAGACGGACTCCTCGATGCCGAGCGCCGACTCGACCAGCGCGATGACCGGGGTCTGGCCGCCGAGCCGGTGCCACGTGTCGGTGACCTGGGCGGGGGACTCGGTCTTGGCGAGCATCACGCCCTGCAGCCCGGGCAGCCCACGGAGTTCTTCGACGTCGTCGGCCCAGAAGTCGGTCGTGACGTCGTTGATCCGGACCCAGGCCTCACCGCCGCCGGCCAGCCACGCGGCGACGCCCTGCCGTGCCGAGGGCTTGGCGGCGGGGTCGACGGCGTCCTCGATGTCCAGGATGATCTGGTCGGCGCGGGACCGCTGCGACTTCTCGAACCGGTCGGTCGCGGTGCCGGAGACGAGCAGCCACGAGCGGGAGATCTCGGCGGGGACCGATCGACGCCGGTTCGGCGTGGGGGCGGACGGGGTGGTGCGGTCGTCGATGGCCATGCCCCGTTGGTACCACATCGGACGCGTCGGACGGCCGATCGGAGGTCTGTCGCGTCGGATCGGACGCCTGACGCCGTGTACCGGAAACCCCGAAACCTCGGTTCATTGCCAGAGAGGGCGCTCGTTCCCGCCTACAGTGTCGGATGTGTGGCGAGCGGACAGGGTGACCGACGGTGAGGACGACGTGAACGACGACGTCCCCGTCGAGGGTGCCCACGAGCGCCCCGACGACGAGCGAGACGACCGCGGTCAGCGAGACCACCGCGACGACCGAGACGAGCAGCAGGACGTGGACGAGGACCGGACCGACGACGAACCGGACCGTACGCTCCGCCCGGAACTGCAGCTGACCAGCCCGCAGGCGATCAGCCTCGGCGATCCCCGGCTGCAGGCGGGCAACGCGGCCGAACCGACGTGGGACGGCTGGCGCGGCCAGCTCACCGGCGTCGGCGGCACGAGCCCGCTCACCCACTTCAGCGACCACCCCCGCGCGCGCATCGAACTGTCGACGACGCACCCGGGCGGCCTCGCTCAGTTCATCACCGGCAAGACCACCCTGCTGTCCAGCCTGATCCGCGACGAGGTGGCGCTCCGTGCGGCCCGCGTCGCCGCCGGCCAAGTCGAGGCGAAGGGCACCGAGCTCGCCACGGTGCGCGGGATCGACGCCGTGAAGCTCGGCATCGGCATGGCCGACTGGAAGCACGGCGACGAGCAGTTCCGCGGCCCGGTGCTCCTGCGCCCGCTGGCGATCCGTCGCCACGGCCGTGACTTCGAGGTCCGGCTCCTCGGCGAACCCGTGCTCAACCCCGGTCTCGCCGATGCGCTGCACGAGCAGTTCGGCGTCATCCTCGACGCGCAGTCCTTCGTGGCACTCGCGCAGCAGGACGGCTCGTTCACGCCGAACCCCGTCATCGACCGGCTGCGCGGCCTGACCGCGCACATCCCCGGTTTCTCCGTGCACGCCCGGCTCGTGGTCTCCACCTTCGCCGAGGTCGCGACCGGCCTGGTCGAGGACACCGGCGACCTGTCCCACCCCGTGCTCGACGCCCTGGCCGGCAACCCGAGCGCCAAGTGGCAGGTCGAGCAGTCGTACCACCCGGTCGAGCAGACCCCGTCCGACGAGCGCAGCCCGGAGACCGACACCCTGCTGCTCGACGCCGACGACGAGCAGGAGAACGTGATCGCGCAGATCGCGGCCGGCAACTCCATCGTCGTCAAGACCCTGCCGGGCACCGGTGGCACCCAGACGATCGTGAACGCCCTGGGCGGCCTGGTCGCCGCGAACAAGCGCGTCCTCGTGGTGAGCCCGCGCCGTGCGACCCTGCGCGGCATCGCGGCGCGCTTCGGCGAGGTCCAGCTGCCCGGCGTCGCGGTCACACCGTCGACCCTGCGCCGTGACGTCGTCCGTGCCATCGCCCGGAACGAGAAGGCGGCCCGTCCGAACCTGCGCGAGGTCGACGACGCCCTGGTCCGGCTCCGCAAGGTCCTGAAGGACTACCGCGGTTCGCTCACCCGCAAGGACGCCGACTTCGGCGTCTCGGTGCTCGACTGCCTGGTCGAACTCTCGCGCCTGTCCCTCCTGCCGGTCCCGCCGTCGACGACCGCGCGGCTGTCGAAGCAGTCCGTGGCGTCCATGGTGGAGGGGCGCTCGCGCGTCGCCGAGACGATGGTCAGCGCGGCCAACCTCGGTGAGTTCCGCTACGGTCCCGACGACTCGCCCTGGTACGGCGCGAAGTTCTCCACCAGCGACGGCGCCCAGCGCGCGCACCGCATCGCGAAGGACCTCGACTCCGACGGGCTGCCGACGCTGCTCCGCCGAGCACACGACCTCGTGAGCTCGACGCACATGCGCCAGTTCACGACGATCAACGAGCTCGGCATCTACCTGCGCCTGCTCACCGAGATCCGTGACACCCTCGACCGCTTCCTGCCGGTGGTCTTCGACCGCTCGGTGTCCGAGCTCGTCGCCGCCACCGCCCCGCGCGGCGAGGGCGCTCCGATGTCGTCGACGAACCGTCGTCGCCTGAAGAAGCTCGCACGTGAGTACGTCCGCCCCGGCGTGCACGTCTCCGACCTGCACGAGGCCCTGACCCGGGTGCAGCAGCAGCGGGTGCTCTGGCAGCGCTACGTCGCCGCTGGCGTGAACCCCGAGGTGCCCACAGGCATCGCGGACGTGCAGGTGCTGTTCTCGAACGTCGCCGAGGACCTCGCGCGCCTCGACGAGCCGCTCGGCCGGACCGAGCGCGACCGGCAGCTCGCGAACACCCCGGTCGACCAGCTCGTCCCCACCATCGCCGAGCTCGCGGCCGAGTCCGACGTCCTGCACAACCTGCAGGAGCGCACCGAGCTCATGCAGACCCTGCGCGACCTGCAGCTCGAGCCGCTCATCACCGACCTGGCGAACCGGCACGTGCCGGACCTGCAGGTACCGGCCGAGCTCGAGCTCGCCTGGTGGCAGTCCGCCCTCGAGACGATGCTCGAGTCCGACCGGGCGCTGCTCGGCGCGAACACCGACATGCTCGACCGGGTCGAGGCCGACTTCCGCCTCGTCGACGACGCCCACGCGGCCGGGGTCTCCCAGGGCCTGGCGTGGCAGCTCGCCGAGAACTGGAAGGTCGGGCTCGTCGACTGGCCGGAAGAGGCCACGGCGCTGAAGACCCAGCTGCGCGAGGGTGCGATCACCTCGCGCCTGCTCCAGGACTCCGCACCCCACCTGTCCCGGTCGATCGCGCCCGTGTGGCTCGCGAGCCCGTACGAGGTCTCCCAGATCGCCGACACGATGCCGTTCGACACCGTGATCCTGGTCGACGCCGGGGCCGTGACGATCGCCGAGACCGTCGGGGCCGTCCGTCGTGCGCGCCAGACCGTCGTCTTCGGTGACCCGGTCACGCAGACACCGTCGCCGTTCCGCATCGCCGTCGACCCCGAGCACCGTGCGCTGCAGGTCGACGAGGGCACCCTCGACGCCTTCCACGCCGACTCCGCACTGGCGAAGCTCTCCACGCTGCTGCCGACCCTGTCGCTCTCGCGGTCGTACCGCGCCGGCGGCGAGGACCTGGCCGAACTCGTGAACCGTCGCTTCTACGGCGGCAAGATCGAGTCGCTGCCGTGGGCCGGCTCGTTCCTCGGGCACGGATCGATCGCGCTCGACTACGTCAGCGACGGCAAGGCCGTGCCGGACCCCGAGTCCGGCGCCGTCGAGAGCGTCGACGCCGAGGTGGACCGCGTCGTCCGACTCGTCATCGACCACGCCCGCACCCGTCCGAGCGAGTCGCTCATGGTCATCACCGCCTCGGCGAAGCACGCCGTGCGCGTCGAGCAGGCCGTGCTGACCGCGGCGCAGGGCCACAAGGACCTGACCGAGTTCGTCATCGGTGACCGCGCCGAGCCGTTCATCGTGGCGACGCTCGAGCAGTCGGTCGCGCAGAGCCGCGACCGCGTCGTGTTCTCCATCGGCTACGGCCGCACCCCGCACGGCCGTGTCCTGCGTGACTTCGGTCCGCTCGGCAAGCCCGGCGGCGAGCGGTTGCTCGCGGTCGCGATGACCCGTGCGCGCCGCTCGATGGTGATCGTGACGTGCTTCCAGCCGTCCGACATCGAGGCCGAGCGCATGGGGCACGGCACGGTCGCCCTCGCCGAGATCCTGGCCGAGGTGCGTGCGCGCACCACCGCCGAGTACGTGCCGGACGACTCCGACCCGCTGCTCGTCGACCTGGCCCGCCGACTCGAGATGCGTGGCATCCCGGTCGCGCTCGGGCACCGCGGCAAGCTCGGCCTGGTGGCCGCGCACGGCGGTGTCTGCGTCACGATCGAGACCGACGCGTCGCTGGTCAAGGGGTCGCTGCGCGAGTCACTGCGCCTCCGCCCGGAGGTCCTGCGCCGACTCGGATGGCACTACGTCCGCGTGCACGCGTTCCAGCTGTTCTCCGACCCGGACCGCGTCGCGAACACCGTCGCCGCCGTGCTCGGCGTCGACCGTGGCGCCACGCAGGAGATCTCGATCCCCCCGATCCCCGCCCGGCGATGACTCCTCGGCCGAGTCGGCGGGCCTCCCGGCCCGCCGGTCCGGTGACGCCGGAGGCGGACCAGCTGGTGGGCACGTGGACGCGGGCCGACGACGCGTCGTCAGTCGCGCCTCCCGGTCCAGCAGCGTCGACCGGACGCGACACGGACGACCTGTCGGGAGGCCCGGTGCGGCGTCGCAGACGCGTCACCACCCAGCCGGTGCCGGGCTACGACCCGGCGCCGCCGCCGGAACCGGCGCGACACCGCGACGGCGAGAACGACGACCAGCTCCGGCGGGACGTCCCGCCGCACTGGTAACAGGTAGCCTGGCCTGCGATGACTGACACCGTGCGGCAGCGCCCCGACTGGCAGACCTGGCCGAACCTGATCTCGCTGTTCCGGCTGCTGCTGATCCCGGTCTTCGTGTGGCTCGTCGTCGCCGGACACCCCGGCTGGGCGTTGGTCGCACTCGTCGTCATCGGCGTGAGCGACTGGGCGGACGGCTTCATCGCACGCAAGTTCGACCAGGGCTCGAAGCTCGGCAAGGCGATCGACCCCGTCGCCGACCGACTCGCCATCATCGCGATCGTGCTGTCGCTCGTGCTCACCGGCCTGCTGCCGTGGTGGGTCGTCGCCGTCGTCGTGCTCGTCGACCTGGTGCTCGTGGTGCTGTCGAGCGTGCTGTTCCACGGCAACCCGGACCTCGACGTCACGTGGACCGGCAAGATCCGCTCCGCGCTGCTCTTCGTGGGCCTGCCGGTGCTGCTGTTCTCGGCCGTGCACGCCGTCGACGAGAACGCGCCGTGGGTGCGGATCGTCGCACTGGTCTTCGTCTACCTCGGCACCGTGGGCCACGTCCTGGCGGGCATCCAGTACGCGACGGCGATGTTCGCGAAGCGCCGCCGAGTCCCCGCCGCCTGACGGCACCCCTGCCGCACCTTGACGCCGGCTGCGGCCGGTAGCGCACGATCGCGCCCCCGAACGGGCATCGCGCCCCGAAGAGTCGGGGCGCGAAGGCCGTGGAGGGGCGCGATCGCGGCGCCGTCGGCGGGGATGCCCCTGCTAGAGCTTCGTCGAGCCGCCGATGCCGGGGCCCTCGGGCGCGGTGCTCGGAGCGACGTGCGCACCCGATCCCGTGCTCGTCGGCTCGCCGTTCTGGGAGCGGAGCAGGTCGCGGATCTCGAGCAGCACCTCGACGTCCGTCGGGGGCACGTCCTGCGGGGTCTGCTCCTCGTCGTTCTTGACGCGCTCGAACGCCACCTTCTTCAGGTGGTTCACGGGCACGACGAGGGCGAAGTACACGACGGCGGCGACGATCACGAAGTTGATGACCGCGCCGATGATCGCGCCGAACAGGATCTTCGCGCTTCCGCCGGAGACCGTCGGGATGGACCAGACGAGCGCCTTGTCGAGGCTCGAGGCGTTGAAGACCGCGCCGATCAGGGGGTTGATGAGGCTGGTGACGATCGCGGTGACGATCGCGGTGAACGCAGCACCGATGACGACTGCGACGGCCAGGTCGATGACGTTGCCGCGGAGCAGGAACTCCTTGAAGCCCTTCACGGGACTCCTTCCGGTCGAGGACAGTCGCCGGACGGCGACCCCATCAACCTATCGGCGAGGAGTTCTCTCGGTCAGGAGGCGCTGGGCTTCGGCGTGCTCGGCTTCGGCTCGCTCTTGGCCGGAGTGGACTTCGGCTCCGACTTGGCCGGCGTGCTCGACGAGCCCTCGGACTTCGGCGCCGGGCGGGAGTCGGTGCGGTAGAAGCCGCCGCCGTTGAACGTCACGCCGACGGGGGAGAACACCTTGCGCAGGACACCGCCGCACACCGGGCACTCGGTCAGGGTGGCGTCGGAGAACGACTGCTTGATGTCGAACGCGTTGTCGCACTCGGTGCAACGGTACGAGTAGGTGGGCACGTCAGCTCCGGAACGTGATGATGCGTGACGGCGTGATGATGCCGTCGACGGGTTCGTCGTGGGGTTCGCGCGGGACCTCGTCGAGGTACTCCGCGTCGAAGATCACAGCATAGACGGGCGGGCGCTTCGCCATGGACCCGAGGGTCTTGTCGTAGTAGCCGCGACCCCATCCCATCCGGACGCCGTCGTGCCCGACGGCAGCTGCGGGAGCGAGGATCGCGTCGACGTCGTTGATGGCGAGCGGGGACAGGACCTCGCCGACGACCTCGGGCATGCCGAAGATGCCCTCGGTCTCGCTCTCGCCGTCGCCGACCGCCCAGTCGAGCAGGCCGTCCTCGCGCGTGACCGGCAGGAGCACCCGGATGTCGTGCGCGAACGCCCAGTTCAGGAAGGGCCGGACGTTCGGCTCGTCCGACGCCGACAGGTAGAGCGCCAGCGAGGTCACCTGGCGCTCCTCGGCGAAGCGCTGCAGGGTCGCGGTGAGCGCCGCGCTGTCCGCGTCGCGTTCCGTCGTGGTCCGGGTGCGCCGCCGCTGCCGGAGTTCGGCTCGCAGGGCGCGCTTCTCGTTCCCGAGATCAGCGATCATGCGCAGGAGTCTACCGAGCGCATCCGTTGCGGCTTCCCGCCGGGAAACGCGCTGATGCCGTGTCCCCAGTAGCGATGACATGCCCCGGAAACCCGGATCGGATACGGTCTGGGGCATGGGCTTCCAGATTTCCAAGGCGGTGATCCCAGCGGCAGGGCTGGGCACTCGCTTCCTCCCCGCGACCAAGGCGATGCCGAAGGAGATGCTCCCCGTCGTCGACAAGCCAGCCATCCAGTACGTGGTGGAAGAGGCTGTCGGCGCAGGACTCACCGACGTCCTGATGATCACGGGCCGCAACAAGAACGCACTCGAGAACCACTTCGACCACGTGTCGGAGCTCGAGGAGACCCTCAAGAAGAAGGGTGACCACGAGAAGCTGCAGAAGGTCAACCAGTCGACGGACCTCGCCGACATGCACTACGTGCGCCAGGGTGACCCGCTCGGCCTCGGCCACGCGGTGCTCCGCGCGAAGATGCACGTCGGCCGCGAGCCGTTCGCCGTGCTCCTCGGTGACGACATCATCGACGCCCGCGACCCGCTGCTCAAGCGCATGATCGAGGTCCAGGGCGAGAAGAACGCCACCATCGTGGCGCTGCTCGAGGTCCCCGAGTCGCAGACCCACCTGTACGGCATCGCCACGGTCGAACCGACTGACACCGACGACGTCGTGAAGATCACCGGGCTCGTCGAGAAGCCCCCGCAGGGCGAGGCGCCCTCGAACCTGGCGATCATCGGCCGCTACGTCATCCGCCCCGAGGTCTTCGACGTCCTCGAGAAGCAGGAGCCCGGCAAGGGCGGCGAGATCCAGCTCACCGACGCGCTCATGAAGATGGCGAGTGCCGAGGAGTGGACCGGCGGCGTGTACGGCGTCGTGTTCCGTGGACGCCGGTACGACACCGGTGACAAACTCGACTACATCAAGGCGATCGTGCAGCTCGCCTCGGACCGCGAAGACCTCGGCCCCGACCTCAAGTCGTGGCTGAAGGAGTTCAACGCGGGCGAATGAGTCGGCCATCCCGCCCGGGCCCGTGCACTCGGACCCGGGCGGGACACCCCGCCCCGCACAGCGGCGGGATCCCGGAGGAACCAAGCGATGACGACGATCCCGACCCTCTCCCACGGGCGGGTCACCATCCGGCCCCTCCGGCTCCGTGACACGCGCGACCTCGACCTCGCGCTGGCGTCCAACCGTTCGTGGCTCCGCACCTGGGAGGCCACGAACCCCTCAGGACACGTCTCCACCGACGTCCGTGGCAGCATCCGCGCGCTCCAGGCCAACGCCCGCGCGGGACTCGGACTGCCGTTCGCGATGGAACTCGACGGCCGGTTCGTCGGGCAGCTGAACGTCTCCGGCATCACCTACGGATCCCTGGCCAGCGCCTCGATCGGCTACTGGGTCGTCGAGGACGCCGCCGGACACAACGTGACCCCGATCTCGGTCGCCCTCGCCGTCGACCACTGCTTCCGCGCCGTCGGCGTGCACCGCATCGAGATCTGCATCCGGCCGGAGAACGCCCCGTCCCTGCGCGTCGTCGAGAAGCTCGGTTTCCGGTACGAAGGGCTGCGTCGCCGGTACATCCACATCAACGGGGACTGGCGCGACCACTTCTGCTTCGCGCTCGTCGCCGAGGAGGTCCGCGAGGGCGTCCTCGAGCGCTGGGTCCGCGGGCAGGTGCCACCCGGCCTCGGCGCGGTGCCGCTCGCCGCCCGCGACGAAGCGGCGCTGCCGATCACCACCACGCCGCGTCTCTGACAGGAGGCCCGTGGCACGACCCACGGATTCCGCCGCGACACGCGCAACACGCGTTCCGCAATCACGCGACGGGGATACCCCCGCCCCTACCGTGTCCCCATGGCAGGAATCGGCTCGTGGGGTGGCGGCATCGTCCTGCTCGTCGCGGCCGTGCTCTGGCTCGTCTACCTGATGCCGTCGTGGGCCGCCCGACGCCAGTACCTCGCCACCGAACGCAACGCGATCCGCTTGCAGCAGACCCTGCGGATCCTGGCGCAGACCGCCGAACTGCCCGACGAGGTCCGTGTCGAGATGAACGCGAAGTCCCTGGCCGAGGCGCAGCGCGTCGCCCGGTCCGAAGAGGCCAAGCGCACCGCGATCGTCCGGGCTCACGAGGCCGCACGCCAGCGGGAGATCACCCGCCGGCTCGCCGAGCAGGCCCCCGTCCTCGAGCGTGCGTCGTCGGTGCCCGCGCTGACCGCGATGCGCATGCGCCGCTCCCGCCTCGGAGCCACCCTGTTCGGCACGCTCGGCGTCGTCGTCGCGCTGGTCGTCTTCGTCGCGTCGCCCGCCCTGTGGCTCGTCGGTGTCGCCGGGCTCCTCGCCGCGGGTGGGTCCGTAGCCGTCCTGGCCCAGCTGCACCAGGTGGCGACGGCACGGAAGACCCGTGTCGCGGCGGCCGAGGCGGGCGCGACCCGTGCCTCCCGGCCCGCGAGCACGTGGACGGACCCGGCGCCGCCGCTGTCGACCGAGCAGTCCGCAGAACCCGCGGAGGACCGCAGCTGGACCCCGAACCGGGTGCCGAAGCCGCTGTACGTGGAGCGTCCGACAGCGCCCGCTGCCTCGCCGGAGTCGTCCGCCGAGCTCGCTGCGCGACTCAAGGAGCGCGTCGCCGAGGCCAAGGCCGAGGCGGAAGCGGAAGCGGCAGCGATCCGCGCAGGGGAGTCCGACCCGTCGCTCGCCACCGTGTCCCGGATGCGTCCGGAGCTCGAGGACGCTGCCGCGTCGCTGTCCGCCCACGACCAGGGGCGTCTCGCCGAGCGGCTGGGGCTGCGTGCTCCCGCCGTCCCGGAGCTCGTCGCCGAGACGCCGGACGAGCCGACCACGCCGCCGGGTCCGCCGAGCAAGTGGGCCGGCATGGGTGTCCTGGACGACGACGCGTACCAGCAGGCCGACCTCGACGCGATCATGCGTCGGCGCCGCGCGGTCTGACCCGCGGCATCAGCGGCACGCCGAACGGCTGTCCACGATTTCGGATCGGCCGAACGGTGGTGCTAGTGTGATCGAGCACTTGGGGCTATGGCGCAGTTGGTAGCGCGTCTCGTTCGCAATGAGAAGGTCAGGGGTTCGAATCCCCTTAGCTCCACCAGGTAGCAACACGAACGGCCCGGAGCCGACAGGTTCCGGGCCGTTCTGCTGTCGTCGTGCTGTGGACGAACAGGGGTGGTGTGTTGTCCGACGCACCGCCCTAGACTCCCCGTGCGCCGGTGGGCGCTTCCGGCCCGCAGGGCCCGACCAGGGGGAGAGCATGTTCCGTACCAGTCGTCTCATCGCGACCGTCGCGACCACGGTGGTCGTCGTCGCCGGCATCGCCGTCGGCGGTCCGTCCTCCAGCGCGTCCGCAGCGGTCACCCCGTTGGGAGTCGACATCTCCTGGCCGCAGTGCGGCCGCCAGGTCCCGACCGACCAGGCGTTCGGCATCGTCGGCGTCAACGGTTCCCTCGGCAACACCACGAACCCGTGCCTCGCCGAACAACTCGCGTGGGCTGGGCGTTCGGTCGGGGGCTCGGCCCAGCCGAAGACGCAGCTGTACGTGCTGTTCGCCAATCCGGGCCTGACGGCATCGGTCTGGCCCACGTCGAACAGCTACCAGGGCACGGTGCCCACCAACCCGTTCGGCAAGTGCGTGACCAAGGGTGGCAAGAAGCAGGTCACCCTGGCGTGCTCCTTCATGTACGGGTACGCCCGCGGGTACGACGACGTGAAGAGCCGTGGCGTCGCGAACCCGTCCGCGTACCGCTGGTGGCTCGACGTCGAGACGGGGCTGTCGTACCAGCGGGACACCGCCCAGAACCGCGCGGCGATGCAGGGCATGATCGTCGGGCTCAAGGCCGGTGGCGTGCGCACGATCGGCATCTACTCGAACGGTTCGCAGTGGAAGACCATCGCGGGCACGGTCAAGTCGAGCAGCCCGCTGCGCGGCCGGTCGAACTGGATCGCGATCGGCAAGGGCACGATCACCAAGGCACGGAAGACCTGCGCCGGCACACCCCTGTCCGGCGGCAAGATCGCGATGGTCCAGGTCGAGGTCCCCTACGGTTCCAGGACCATCGACCGCGACGTCTCCTGCACCTGACCGCCTCGAGGCCGACAGGCCCGGCGCCAGCTGGCACCGGGCCTGTCGTCCGTCATCGTGCCGAGCGGACCCGCCACGGCCTGAGCGTCAGCTCGCGAAGCTGTCCGTCAGGACGCCCGCCTGCGCGAAGGTGGTGTGGATGGCGTTCGCGGCCTGCTCGAAGGCACGGTTGCCGCGTGAGATGCCGAGCGCACCGCCCTTGATCGCGGACTTGCCGGAGCCGCGCAGCAGTCGAGCGACGGTGCGGCCGTCCGGGGCGATCATGATCTGCACGTCCAGGCGGGTGTGGAACGTGCGGTCGTTCGCCATGCCGCCGATGAGCAGCGTCAGGCCCATGCTGCCGCGGGTGGCTCGCAGCGAGCCCTGCTCGGCGTCGTCGACGGTGTAGCCCTCGCGGGCGAGGGCCTCGCGCACCTGTGCACGGGCGGTCTCGGGGTCGGTCGCGACGAAGAAGTCGTGGCTCTCGGGCATGGTCTGCTGATCCTCTCGAACGTGTCCGTGCGGACACGGAGGACGCTCGCCCCCCGGAGACGATCATGCCGTGTCGGAACGTCAGGTGCGTCGCTTACGCTGGCTGTGTCATGACTGCCTCGATGAACCGCCGCGCACTCCTGTCCCTCGCCGGTGTCGCCGGGATCGGGCTCGCGGTCGCCGCGTGCTCGTCCGGCGGTGGCAAGGACGGCGGCGGCAAGAGCAGCAGCGGCAAGAACGGCAATGCCGAGGACGGCAACGGCAGTACGAGCACGTCCACCCCGAAGCCCGTCGCGAAGTCCCTGACCCCGGCGCAGGTCCCGCTCGTCGGCGGCGTCACGGTCACGGTCGCGGGGACCGGCCTCGCCGCGGTCAAGGGCGTCACCGTCGGCGGGGTCGCCGCGCGCGACGTCACGGCGACGGCCACGAAGGTCACCTTCACGGCCCCGCACCAGGCGATGTACACCCCTGGTGACGCCGCCGTCGCGCTCTTCACCGAGTCGATCGAGCCGAGCCCGTCCGCCAACCAGTCGTCCGACGGCAACGGCAGCGCCGCGAACGACGGGCAGACCGGCGTGACGCAGGACTCGGCCACGGCGACACCGACCCCCACGGCAGCGCCGGTCCCCGATGCGTCCACCGCGGTCGCGACGTCGTCGATGGCGTACGCCGCGCTGACCGACGTCGACCGGCAGCTCCAGTACGCGATGGCGCACTGGAAGGACTACAACCTGTCCGAGTACGGCACCATGAACCCGATCGGTGGCGACTGCGCGAACTACGTGAGCCAGACGCTCATCGCCCGCGGTTGGGAGCAGCGCTCCGACTGGTACAACCGGGCTGCCGGCGCCGAGCACAGTGCCACGTGGACGTACTGCCCGACGATGGACCCGTGGCTCGAGACGAACGCTGCGGAGTTCGGGCTCACCCGGCGTTCCTCGGACGAGCGCGACGAGGTGAAGGTCGGCGACATCGTCTTCTACGACTGGAACGCGAACGGGTCGCCGGACCACACCACCATCGTGTCCGAGGTCTTCACCGAGCCCGACGGCACCATCCGCATCAAGTCGGCGAGCCACAACCAGGACGGCCCGTACCGCGACCTCGACGAGATGATCACGGTGCAGCACCCGGGTGGGACGGCCTGGTTCCACACGTTCGACGCGTAGGCCGACAGGCCGACTGACATCGGCCCGCCGCTCAGGGGTACCCGAGGAACCAGAGCAGCACGATCGCGACCGGCTGCAGGCACACCCCGACCACGAGCCACGTCACCGCTCGCCGCCGTGTCCGCACGAACACGTCCGACCCGAGCACCGGCGCCATCGGCATGAGCAGCCGCGGCAACGACTGCTGCGGCAGGAACACCGCGACCAGGTACAGCCCGTACGACGCCGTGAACGCGAGCACGTCCGGCCCGAGGGCTCTGGTGCTCCTGCGAGAGAAGAACCACACCGCGCCGGCGAGCACCGCGACGACGAGCACGACGCCGAGCGGTCCGAGCCATGTCGAGGCCATCGTGAACCACGGCGTCAGCGGGGCGAAGTGCTGTCGCCCGACGAACCCCACCCACCACGACAGTTCGGTGTCCAGGTAGGCGTTCGGCCGCCCGGTCACCGCCGAGGCGATCACCGGCCACGCCAGACCCGCCGCCGCGACGACGAGCCCGGACGCCACGATCGCGATGCGGTCGTGCCACGGGAACGGTGTTCCCTGTCGACGCGCGGCCATCCACCGGACGACCAGGTGCACGGCAAGCGCCACCGCCAACGCGAGGACTCCGGGTTTCGTGAACGCCGCGACCACCCCGAGCGGTGCGATCAGCCAGTACCGACGCCGGACCAGCGCCAGCAGCGCGCCGAACAGCAGCACGAGCAGCAGGCTCTCGGCGTAGGCGACCTGCAGCAGGAACCCGGTCGGCGCGAACGCGAACAGTGCGGTGGCCCAGCGGGCCCGGTGCGAGCACCCCACCGCGAGCACGAGCCGGTACAGCAGCACGCAGGCCACGGCGCCCGCGATCGTTGCGACGAGCACGCCCGCGACCCAGAACGACGCACCCGTCAGGGCCATGACGGCCCACACGACGGCCGGGAACACCGGGAGGAACGCCCAGGCGTTCGGTGCGACGTGGCCCGCATCGTCGAGGGGGAGCGTGGCCGGGTACCCGTGCTCCGCGATGGTCCGGTAGAACGAGGCGTCCCAGGATCCGGAGAACGTGAAGAACGACGGGTCCTGCCGGTACGAGGCGAACGTCCAGTCGTTCGCGGTCGCCAGCACGTACATCGTCGCGAGCAGCAGCGTGCTCACCAGGCGCGAGGCCGCCCAGATCAGCAGGGGCGCGGTCCACGTGCTGCGGGGACCGGTCAGCAGGCTGCGCACCCCCGACCGGGAGGCCCGGCTCGTCTCCGCCACGCTCGTCACCCGCCCGATCCTCGCAGACCAGGGCCCGTGCCCGCTCCAGCGGGCGGGCCGTGCGTCGGGCCGAGAGCCGGCCTGCGTGCATCGTGAGCAGCAATGGTCGGGTCCGTCTGCCGGACCCGACCATTGCTGCTCACGAAGTGCGGGCCTCCCGGCTAGCGACCGGTGACCGCCAGGCGGATCTGCTCGATCGGGACCTTCGGGGACCGGTCGGCGTTCAGCAGGCCGTTCGTCTCCTGCATGGTGTCGGTCAGCTGCGTGTAGCAGGAGCCGGCCAGGAACGAACTCGCCCGGATGGCGTCGTACAGCGCCGTGATGCGGGTGACCCAGTCGTCGCCGTCGCTGGCCGAGGTGTAGCCCCAGCCGTCCTCGCGCTGTGCACCCGGCTGGTAGTTCACGCCACCGAACTCGGTGAGCATCACCGGCTGGCCGAGGTCCTGCGCACCACCGACGAGCACCCAGCGGTCCGCCGGGCCGAAGTGGGCGAAGAGGGCCGTGCGGGCGGCATCGTCCGCGTAGGTCTTGGCGAGGGCGTCGCCGGCACCCTCGTAGTCGTGGACCGTGACGATGTCGGAGTTGGTGTGCTCCCACCCGTCGTTCGAGATCACCGGACGCGTCGGGTCGATCGCCCGCGTGACGTCGGCGAGGGACCGGGCGTAGGCCTGCTGCGCCGGGTCGGTGGCGATGTGCTGCACGCCCCAGCTCTCGTTCGCGGGCACCCACGTGACGATCGACGGGTGCGAGGCATCGCGCTCGACGGCGTCCATCCACTCGCGCATCAGGCGCTGGACGGCTCGCGGCGAGAAGGCGTAGGCGCCGGGGGCCTCGCCCCAGACCAGGATGCCGAGGCGGTCCGCCCAGTACAGGAACCGGGGGTCCTCGATCTTCTGGTGGTTGCGGGCGGCGTTGAAGCCGAGCTCCTTGATGAGCTCGACCTCGCGGCGCAGCGCCTCGCGCGACGGTGCGGCGATGTGCGAGTCCGGCCAGTAGCCCTGGTTCAGGACGCTGCGGACGTCGTAGCTGCGGCCGTTCAGCAGGAAGGTGCCGCCGTCGACCCCGACCGTGCGGAGCCCGAAGTAGGACGCGACGGAGTCGATCGGCGTCGCGCCGGTGCGGGGGAGCAGCGAGACCGTGGCGTCGACCAGGCGTGGGGCGTCCGGGGTCCAGTGCAGTTCGTCCTCGGCCTGCCCGTTCGTCTGGCGCGCGATCGGCACGACCACGTCGAACTCGTCCGAGGTGTCGCCGAGCGTGGCCTCGACGGTGGCGAGGTGCTCGTCGCGCTCGTCCCACCAGGCGACGACGCGCAGGCGCTCTCCGCCGGTGCGGCCGCCCGCGATCCGGACCGTCAGGCGGACGGTGGCGTGGTCGACGTTCGTCCAGCGCAGGTACTCGATCGAGGCGGTCGGCACGGCTTCGAGCCACACGGTCTGCCAGATGCCCGTGGTGCGGCGGTACCAGATGGCGTGCGGGTCCTCGTGCCAGTCCTGCTTGCCGCGGGGCTGGGTCAGGTCGTGCGGGTCGTCCTCGGCGCGGACGACCAGGGTGTGGACGGCGTCGGGGTCGGCCTCCGGGCTCGTCAACGCGTCGGTCACGTCGAAGGAGAAGGGCGTGTGGCCGCCCTCGTGCTCGCCGATGAACTGGCCGTCGATCCAGACGCGGGCGCGGTAGTCGACGGCGCCGAAGTGCAGGACGAGTCGGGGTGCGACGGTGCCGTGTCCAGCGGCCTCGAGGTCGGCGCGGGTGATGGCACGGGAGTACCAGACCACCGGGTGGAAGCCGGGCTCGTCGATGCCCGAGGCGACGGACTCGGGCGGGAACGGAACGACGATGTCGCGGGCGTCGGGGAACCCGGTGCGCCAGTCGGTGTCGTCGCCGTCGTTCCGGAAGGACCACGTGCCGTCGAGGTCGGCCCACGCGGTGCGGAGCATCTGCGGCCGGGGGTACGTGCCGTCCTGCCGCGAGGCGAGGGGGAGTGCGGGAGCGGATGCGGTGTCAGGTGCGGCCACGGTGCCGTCGAGCGTGCTCATGGGTCCATGCTCCCGCGCCGGTACATCGTTGTAAAGAGCGTCGCAACGATTGCCGTCAGGCGGCTGCGGCAGTGCCCGAGGTGGCGTCAGGCGATCGCGGCGTCGCGCGTCAGGACCATCACGTCCATGCGTCCCTGCTGCACCACGTCGCCACGCTGGTTCCGCAGTGAGACCGTCCGCTCGACGACGCCGGTCGTGCCGGAGCTCGTCAGGCGTGTCGACAGGATCTCGACCTCGCAGGTCACGGTGTCCCCGATGAACACCGGCTCGGTGAACCGCCACTGGTCGATCCCGAGCAGGGCCACCGCCGACCCCTCGAACACCCCGGTCCGTGCGATCAGCCCCAGGCAGAGCGAGGTGCCGAGCAGCCCGTGCACGATCCGCTGGCCGTAGCGGGTCTTGCCGGCGAATTCGACGTCGGTGTGCACCTGGTTGTTGTCGTTCGTCCACGAGGCGAAGGACACGACGTCCGCTTCGGTGATCGTGCGACCCGGGGTCGTGAAGGTCTGTCCGGCGGCGAGGTCCTCGAGGTAGTGGGGCACGCCTGCGATTCTCGCAGAGCGGCGCGACGAGCGCCTCGAGGTGCAGCGCGACGAGCAGCAGACCGAGCAGCAGACCGAGCCGCGCTCACAGTCGTGCCAGCACCTTCCGCGATCGTCGCAGCCCCCGCTCGAGCACCGCGTGCTCGGCCGTCGCCAGCGCCCCGTACCCGAAGGTGTCGGCGCCGTCCCGAGCCGCTGGCCCGGAGAGTCGCCGGTAGGCCTCTGCTGCGTGTGCCGCGTCGAGGGCGTCACCGAGCGTCTCTTGCACCCGCCGCAGCAGACCGAGCCGCCGCTTCCCGAGGTCGGCGACGTCACCGGCCGCCTGCAGCGCGTACCGCAGGCGCCGTGCCGCCTTCCGGATCTCGTGCAGGACGTCGAGACCCATCGCCCCACCGTCGACCAGTCGTCGGACCCGAGCGCGCTCGCGGTCGATGCGCTTCGTGACGAAGGCAGCGGCGGCGTCGTCGGCGTGCGGTCCGGCCGGGGCGCGGAGCAGCAGCTGGTCGAGCGCGTCGAGGGTACGGAACCAGTCGTCCGAGCGCAGCGCCAGGCGGAGTTCCGCTGCGGCCGCGCTGCGGAGTGCCGCCGCCTGCTCGCCGATCCGGTCCAGCGTCGGCGCGTCGACGAAGCCGTCGGGGGCCCGCGCCGCCGACCGGAACAGCCCGCCGTGCACGACCTCGGCATCGCGGGCGACACCGGCGACGCGTCCGGCCTCGGCGAGGGCAGCCCGCAGTGCCTCGGTTGCCTCACGGTCGAGCGCCCCGCGGTACGCCGCGAGCACGCTCCGCAGCCGACGGACCACCTTCCGGAAGTCGTGCACCGACTCGTGGTCGTCGGCGCGGACTCGGGGGTCGACCGCGACGAGGTCGGCGCGCATCGACTCGAGCGCCCGCACCACGAACGCTGCAGCGGTGTCCGAGCGTGGTCGCTTCGCCCGGTTGCCGCGCCGCTCCGGTGCGAGCACGGGAGCGGGCGGGACCGCGACCGCCGAGGTCGCCGGCGGCTCGGTGGCCGCGTCGTCCAGGGCCCGCTCGGCCGCTCGTGCCGTGGTGCCGTCCCGCCCGTCGTCCGACAGCGCCCACCACCGTGCGGACCGCAGTACGGAGGTGTCCGGGTCGCCTTCGTCCACGCGGACGTCGGCGATCTCGGCCCGCACCCGACCGTCCTTGCCGCGCAGGATCACGAGCGTCGTCGTGGTGTCCCGGACGCGGACCGTCGCCACCGCACGCCCGCGCAGGAACACCTCGACCCCGTCACGCGGGGGCTGCTCGCGGTCCGGTCGATCGAGGTCCGCGCCCACCGGTTCCGGGCCGTCGCCGTGGTCGAGGCTCCAGGAACCGTCCTGGGCGCGGGTGAGCGTCACCCCTTCGGCCGCGAGCACGCGCTCGTCGGCGTCCCACACGGTCTCGCGGAGCGTCACGGGCTCGTGCCGTTCGAAGGCGGATGCGAGGGGCTCGAGTGCCGGCAGTCGGCGGTCGTCGGGGATCCGCCAGCTCCGGCGGGGATCGGTGCGGGCGGTGTCGGGGGCGGGGTGCTGACTCGGCATGTCCGCAAGTGTCGTCCGCCCGTGGCCATGCGGTCCGAGCGCGGGCGCGTTCTGTGGACGGGCGGCCCAGAACCGCGAGCTGTGCAGGGATGAGTGGCGGACTCGGCACCTCGCCAGCACTCGGCGCGTACGGTCCGCTGCATGAGCGACGGAGCCCGCCACCCCAGCGACACCGCACCCGACACCCGCGACACCGCACCCGACACCCGCGACACCGCACCCCCGAGCGGTACCGCCTCGAGCGACACCGCCCCGAGCGACCACGACCTCGAGTCCTGGATCGCCGACCGCCGGTGGTACGCCTCGAAGGGGTCCGTGCCGCGCCTCCGCACCCTCTCCACCGCCGACGGCACGCGGCTCGTCCTCGACGAAGCCCCAGCAGCACCAGCGGCTCCGGTCCTCTACCAGTCACCCGTGACCAGTGGCCCCGACGGCGCCATCGCCGACGCCACCACCGACCGCACTTGGATCACGGCGCTCGCCGCACGCATCGACGCGGACCCGCAGAGCCTCCGCCCCATCGGTACCGTCACCGCTGCCCGCGTCCTGACGGGCGAGCAGTCCAACACCTCGGTCATCTGTGACACCGAGTCCGGCGCCCGCGTCATCATCAAGGTGTTCCGCGTCCTGCACCACGGCGACAACCCCGACGTCACGACGCAGCTCGCGTTGTCCGCAGCCGGCAGCGCGCGCGTCCCGCAGGTCTACGGCGCACTGCGGGGGAGCTGGCCCGACGTCGGGCAGGGCAGCGGCACGGCGACCGGTCACCTCGCGTTCGCGCAGGAGTTCCTGCCGGGCCTCGAGGACGCCTGGCGCGTGGCCCTCGAGGAAGCGCACGCCGGCACCCCCTTCGGCGACCGGGCCGAGCAGCTCGGGGTGGCGCTCGCCGACGTCCACCGCACCCTCGCCGAGGCACTGCCGTCCGAGCCCGCCGACGAGGCCCGACGCGCCACGGCCGTCGCGACGATGCACGAGCGGCTCGACACCGCCGCGCGCGAGGCCCCGGCCGTCGCCGAGCACGCAGACGCGATCCGGGCGGTCTACGCGACGGCGACGGCGACGCCCTGGCCGGACCTGCAGCGCATCCACGGCGACCTGCACCTCGGGCAGGTGCTCGCCGCACCCGAGCCGCGCGGCTGGGTCTTCCTCGACTTCGAGGGGGAGCCGCTCCGTCCCCTGGCCGAACGCTCGTTGCCGGACGTCACGCTCCGTGACGTGGCCGGCATGCTCCGGTCGTTCGACTACGTCGCCGGAGCCCTGGCGCACGACGCGGAACCGGTCGACGCAGCGGGATGGGCGGACGAGGCACGCGTGCGGTTCCTCGACGGGTACCAGCGGGGGACCGGCACCGACATCGGCGCACACCGGGAGCTCCTCGATGCGTTCGAGCTCGACAAGGCCGTCTACGAGGTCGTCTACGAGACCCGGAACCGACCCGACTGGGTCGGCATCCCGCTCGCGGCCGTCACCCGCCTGGTCGGCCGCAGCGCGTCCTGACCGCGCACCCGAAAGCGGACGGGAGGCCCGTGGCGATCCCGCCACGGGCCTCCCGTCCGATGCCGGGTGCGCGAGAGGGCCGGATCGCGCGCAGGGAGACGAACCGCGCGTGGGAGGCCGGAAGGAACGACTTCCGTCGCGCGGGACGTCCTGCCCCGCGCGAGACGGCTGCCCGCTAGTTGACGGGGCCGGTGTACTTCTCGCCCGGTCCGGAGCCCGGTGCGTCCGGGATCGCCGATGCCTCGCGGAACGCGAGCTGCACCGAGCGCAGCCCGTCGCGCAGCGGTCGGGCGTGGTGGTCGCCGATCTCGGTCGCCGCAGCGGTGACCAGGCCGGCCAGTGCGGTGATGAGCTTGCGCGCTTCGTCCAGGTCGGTCTGCGCCTGGGGGTCGTCGGCCAGGCCGACCTTCACGGCGGCGGCACTGAGCAGGTGCACGGCGACAGTGTTGATGAGTTCGACGGCCGGCACCTCCGAGATGTCCCTGGCGGCGTCGATGCCGCTGCCGTCGTCGTCGATCGGGGTGTCGGTCACGGTGCTCCTCTGCTAGACTCGCTCGCGGCAGATGCTGTCCGTGTGCCATCAGGTTCTCCTGAAGCACTCGGACGGTGTCACGAAAGAGGAGTCTCTCCCACCCGCGGCCGCGTTCCACCAGGCTACCGGGTCACCACCGCTCCACGAGTGCACAGCAACTGGGTGCACACGTCGGTCGGGTCCACGGATCCGACGCAGGGCGGCTGCCGAACGGGTTCCGATCCGTGCGTCAGATCTCCTCTCTCGTGCTGTCGTCCAGGGCAAACGTCCCGGACGACCACCACCTGATTGAAGGAGCTCCGCATCACCGATCCCCGTACCAACGACCGAATCCGCGTTCCCGAAGTCCGACTCGTCGGCCCGCAGGGTGAGCAGGTCGGCGTTGTCCCGATCGCCATGGCACTGCGCCTCGCGCAGGAAGCCGAACTGGATCTGGTCGAGGTCGCGCCGAACTCGAAGCCGCCCGTGGCCAAGATCATGGACTACGGCAAGTTCAAGTACGAAGCCGCTCAGAAGGCCAAGGAAGCCCGTCGCAACCAGGTGAACACGGACCTGAAAGAGGTCCGTTTCCGCCTGAAGATCGACGTGCACGACTACGAGACGAAGCGCAAGCGCGCCGAGGGGTTCCTCCTCGGTGGCGACAAGGTGAAGGCGATGATCCTCTTCCGTGGCCGCGAGCAGTCGCGTCCGGAGCAGGGTGTCCGTCTCCTCCACAAGTTCGCGGAGGAGATCGCCGAGTTCGGCGTCGTCGAGTCCCGTCCCACCCAGGACGGCCGCAACATGACGATGATCATCGCCCCCCTGAAGAACAAGTCCGACGTCAAGGGCGAGCAGAACGCGAAGCGCGCTGCACAGAAGGCCGAGCGTCGTGCCACCGAGCACGCCGCGAAGGACCACTCGGAGACCGAGGCCCCGGCCGAGGCCCCCGCGCAGGACACGGCACCGGCCAAGAGCGACGCTCCCGCCGAGTAGGTCACCCAGACCGACCCCGCAACGACGCGGCTCCCATCCACCCCACGGAAAGGCACCACCATGCCCAAGCAGAAGACCCACTCCGGGTCGAAGAAGCGCTTCAAGATCACCGGTACCGGCAAGGTCATGAAGCAGCAGGCCGGTATGCGTCACAACCTCGAGGTCAAGAGCTCCAAGCGCAAGGCCCGCCTGAACGAGGACCAGGTCCTCTCCAAGGCAGACGCGAAGAACGTCAAGAAGCTCCTCGGCCACTGAGCCCCCGGATCGTAAAGGAATAGTGCAATGGCACGAGTAAAGAGAGCGGTCAACGCCGCCAAGAAGCGCCGCGTCATCCTCGAGCGCGCCGAGGGTTACCGCGGCCAGCGTTCGCGTCTGTACCGCAAGGCCAAGGAGCAGGTCACCCACTCCCTGGTCTACGCGTACCGCGACCGTCACGCGAAGAAGGGCGAGTTCCGTCGCCTGTGGATCCAGCGCATCAACGCTGCGTCCCGTGCGAACGGCCTGACCTACAACCGTCTGATCCAGGGTCTGGGTCTGGCCGGTGTCGAGGTCGACCGTCGCATCCTCGCCGACCTCGCAGTGAACAACCCCGAGACCTTCACCGCGCTCGTCGAGACCGCGAAGAAGGCCCTCCCGGCCGACACCTCGGCCCCGAAGGCTGCGTAGTCAGTTCTTCTGCTCGCGAAACCCCCGCCGCACGGCGGGGGTTTCGTCGTTCCTAGACTTGGGTCGTGAGCGAACTCCTCGAGAACCCCCGTGCCGGACGCGTGAAGGCCGTCGCGGCCCTGTCGAAGAAGGACGTCCGTGCCGAAACGGGCCTCTTCCTGCTGGAGGGGCCGCAGGCGGTGCGTGAAGCACTCGAGTACGCCCCGGAGCTCCTGCGCGAGCTCTACGTGACGCCGACGGCCGCAGCCCGCTACGGGCTCGACGACGCGCCGGTCGACACCTGGTTCGTGACGGAGCAGGTCCTCGACGCGATGGCCGACACCGTGACGCCGCAGGGCGTCGTCGCCGTCTGCCAGCAGTTCCCGACGTCGGTCAAGGACGTCTTCCCGGACCGTCGCGTCGGTGACGCTGCTGTTGCCGTCGACCTGGAGGCCCGTGGGGACGCCGACGAGCCGGCCGCGTTGCCGGGTCTGGTCGCCATCCTCGAAGAGGTGCGGGACCCGGGGAACGCCGGCACGATCATCCGCGCCGCCGACTCCGCCGGCGCCGACGCGGTGGTCCTCACCGGTCGGTCGGTGGACCCGTACAACCCGAAGGTCGTCCGGTCGACCACGGGCTCGCTGTTCCACGTGCCGGTGTCGGTCGGCGTGACCCTGGCCGACACGATCGCACGGGCGAAGGCACTCGGGTACACCGTGCTCGCGGCCGACGTCTCGGGCGACGACCTGCCGGTGGTCCGGGCCGAGGGCATGCTCGACGGTCCGACCGCGTGGGTGTTCGGCAACGAGGCCCGTGGGCTCACCACCGAGGACCTCGCGCTCGTCGACCGTGCGGTGAAGGTGCCGATCTACGGCCAGGCGGAGTCGATGAACCTGGCGACGGCGGCCTCGGTCTGCCTGTACGAGTCGGCGTTCGCACTCCGGAGCTGACGTTCCTCCCTCCCCACGGGCTCGGCCGTCACGCCGCTCTGCAGGCTCCGCGGCGCGCCGGGACCGGCCCGCGTGGGCCCAGTCCGACCGGTGCAGGCGGGTGGTATCCCGTCGGCCGGTAGGCTTGGGTCTCGTGTCAGAACCTCTCGAGATCAGCGAATCGGCCGTCGCCGACGCCGTGGACGCAGCACTCGCCGCCGTCCGCGCCACGACGACGGTCGCCGAACTGAAGCAGGCCAGGGCCGAGCACACCGGTGAGCAGTCGCCGCTGGCTCGGATGAACGCGTCGATGCGCAGCGTGCCGCCGGAGCAGAAGGCCGCGGCCGGCAAGCTCGTCGGTCAGGCCCGCGGGCGGCTGAACGCGGCGATCGCGGAGCAGGAGTCGGTCCTCGCCGTGGCCGAAGAGCGCGCGCGGCTCGAGGCCGAGCGTGTCGACGTCACCGCGTTGCCGACCCACCGCCCGACCGGCTCGCGCCACCCGCTCTCGCTGCTCAACGAAGCCGTCGCGGACATCTTCGTCGGCATGGGGTGGGAAGTGGCGGAGGGCCCCGAACTCGAGCACGAGTGGTTCAACTTCGACGCCCTGAACTTCGACCAGGACCACCCGGCCCGGGCCATGGCGGACACGATCTTCGTCGAGCCCGTCGACCGCCACCTGGTCATGCGCACCCACACGTCGCCCGTGCAGGTGCGGTCGCTGCTGTCCCGCGACCTCCCGCTCTACGTCATCGCCCCGGGCCGTGTGTACCGCGCCGACGAGCTCGACGCCACGCACCTGCCGGTCTTCACCCAGGTCGAGGGCATCGCGATCGACAAGGGCCTGACGATGGCGCACCTGCGCGGCACGCTCGAGCACTTCGCCCGCCAGGTCTTCGGCGCCGAGGCGCAGATCCGTCTGCGCCCGAACTACTTCCCGTTCACCGAGCCCAGCGCCGAGATGGACGTCTGGCAGCCGAACGCCAAGGGCGGCGCCCGGTGGGTCGAGTGGGGCGGCTGCGGCATGGTCAACCCGAACGTCCTGCGTGCCGCCGGCATCGACCCGGACGAGTACCAGGGCTTCGCCTTCGGCATGGGCATCGAGCGGACGCTGCAGTTCCGCAACGGCCTGAACGACATGCGTGACTTCCTCGAGGGCGACATCCGCTTCTCGCAGCAGTTCGGAACGGTGGTCTGATGCGCGTCCCACTCCGCTGGCTCGGCGAGTCCGTCGACCTCCCCGAGGACGTCACCCTCGAGCACGTCCACGCGGCGCTCGTGTCGGTCGGCTTCGAGGAAGAGGACGTCCACACGTTCGACCTGACCGGCCCCGTCGTGGTCGGCCGGGTGCTCGAGCGCGTCCCGGAACCGCAGAAGAACGGCAAGACGATCAACTGGTGTCAGGTGGACGTCGGTGAGCCCGAGCCCCGCGGCATCGTCTGCGGTGCGCACAACTTCGACGTGGGCGACCTCGTCGTCGTGACGTTGCCCGGTGCCGTGCTGCCCGGACCGTTCCCGATCGCGGCCCGCAAGACCTACGGCCACGTCTCCGACGGCATGATCGCCTCGGCACGCGAGCTCGGTCTCGGCGACGAGCACGAGGGCATCCTCCGCTTCGCCGACCTCGACATGGAGCCCGACGTCGGCCAGGACGCCATCGCGCTCCTCGGCCTCGACGACGCGGCGGTCGAGATCAACGTCACGCCGGACCGCGGGTACGTGCTGAGCATGCGCGGTGTCGCGCGTGAGTACGCCCACGCCACCGGCGCGAGCTTCCACGACCCCGTCGACCGGGTCGCACCCCGCACGGCCGAGGGCTTCTCGGTCACGATCGACGACCAGGCCCCGATCCGCGGTCGCGTCGGCGCGAGCACCTTCGTCACCCGCGTCGTCCGTGGCATCGACTCCACGGCGAAGACACCGGCTTGGATGGTGTCGCGTCTCGCACTCGCAGGCGTCCGGTCGATCTCGCTGCCGGTCGACATCACGAACTACGTCATGTTCGAGCTCGGCCAGCCGCTGCACGGCTACGACCTGTCGACCGTCCGCGGCGGCCTGGGCGTCCGTCGTGCGGCTGTCGGCGAGACGCTCGAGACCCTCGACGGCGCCGTGCGGAAGCTCGACCCCGAGGACCTCGTCATCACCGACGACGACGGCCCCGTCGGGCTCGCCGGCGTGATGGGCGGTGCCCGGACCGAGATCTCGGCGAGCACGACCGACGTCCTGATCGAGGCAGCCGGCTTCGACCAGGTCTCGATCGCGCGGACCGCTCGCCGCCACAAGCTGCCGAGCGAGGCCTCCCGTCGGTTCGAGCGCGGCGTCGACCCGCTCGTGGCCGAGGCTGCTGCGAACCGCGCCGTCGACCTCCTCGTCGAGCTGGCCGGCGGCACGGCCGACGCCCTCGGTTCCACGCTCGTCGACACCGAGCCCCGTGCGACGGTCGCCATGCGGACCTCGCGTCCGGCCGAGCTCATCGGCGTGGACTACACCGACGCCGAGGTCGTGGACACCCTCCGTGCGATCGGCGCGACGGTGCAGGTCGACGGTTCGCAGCTCGCCGTCACCCCGCCGACCTGGCGTCCGGACCTCACCGACGACACCACGTTGGTCGAAGAGGTCGCGCGGATCGTCGGGTACGACCGCATCCCGAGCGTGCTCCCCGTCGCCCCGCCCGGACGCGGGCTCACCCCTCACCAGCAGGCGCGCCGCCGGGTCTCCGCGGCCCTCGCCGCCGCGGGTCTGGTCGAAGCGGTGACGGCGCCGTTCGTCTCCGCCGCGACGCAGGACGCCTACCCGGGGATCGACCCGGATGGCGGTCCGAGCGTCGTCCTCGCCAACGCCCTCGACAGCGAGCAGAACCTGCTCCGCCGCAGTGGTGTGCCGGCCCTCGTGGACGCGGCCCGTCGCAACGTGTCGCGCGGCCTGCTCGACGTCGCGCTCTACGAGACCTCGCGGGTGTTCCTGCCGGTGACGGGCGTGACGCTCGGCACCGACGAGGTCCCGGCCGGTGCCGCGCTGCCCGACCGCGCGACGCTCGAGGCGCTCGACGCGTCCCTGCCCGCACAGCCGTTCCACGTGTCCGCCCTGCTCACCGGCAACCGCGTCGGCAAGCAGGCGGGCGTCACGGCCGAGCAGTACGGCATCGCCGACGCGATCGACGCGGCCCGCCAGGTCGCGTGGGCCGTCGGCGTGGAACTGCGCGTCGCGCAGACCACCCACCCGTCCCTGCACCCGGGCCGTGCGGCATCGTTGCTCGTGGGCGACACCGTCGTGGGCGTCGCCGGCGAACTCCTGCCGGAGCTGTCCGCCGCCGCGGTGCTGCCCCGCGTGGTGGCCGTGGTCGAGCTCGACCTCGACGCCATGGTGGCCGCGGCCCCCGACCTCGTCGCGGTCGCGCCGATCGTGTCGTACCCGGCAGCGACGCAGGACCTGTCCTTGGTCGTCGACGCCGGGGTGCCGGCCGGTGACGTGTTGGATGCGGTCCGCTCTGGTGCCGGAGACCTGTTGGAGTATGCTCGGCTCGTGGATGACTACCGGGGCTCCGGCGTGGACGAGGGACAGAAGTCCCTGACGTTCGCCCTGCGCTTCCGTGCCACGGACCGCACGCTGACCGCTGCCGAGGCCACCGAGGCCCGTGACGGCGCAGTCCGACGTGCCGGCGAGCGATTCGGGGCGACCCTGCGCGACTGACCCACGACGGGATCAGCACCGCCCGGGGTCGCCGCCTCCGACTCTCTCGACGACCAGTCCGACCAAAGGTGGAATCCCATGTCCGTATCCGTCGCCGTGGCGGGAGCCTCCGGCTACGCGGGTGGTGAGCTCCTGCGCGTGCTCTCCGCCCATCCCGAGTTCGACGTCAGGACGGTGACGGCGTTCTCGAACGCCGGACAGCCGTTGATCGCGACGCAGCCGCACCTCCGGTCGCTGTCGCACCTGACCCTCGAGAAGACGACGGCCGAGACGCTCCGAGGGCACGACGTCGTGTTCCTGGCGCTGCCGCACGGTCAGTCGGGGGCGATCACCGCGGAGCTCGGCGACGACGCCCTGGTGGTGGACTGCGGCGCGGACCACCGTCTGACGGACCCCGCGGCCTGGGCTCGGTTCTACGGTGGCGACTACCACGGCGCCTGGACCTACGGCCTGCCCGAGCTCCTGCTCGCCGCCCCGACCCCGGGTTCGGCCGACGAGTGGCGCGAGGTCGAGGACATCGCGTCGCAGGGCAAGCAGCGTTCGGCCCTGGTCGGCACCAAGCGGATCGCGGTCCCCGGGTGCAACGTCACCGCGGTGACGCTCGGCATCCAGCCGGGCATCCAGGCCGGGCTCGTCGAGTCGGACGACCTCGTCGCGGTGCTGAGCGTCGGCCCGAGCGGTGCCGGCAAGAAGCTCGCCAACACCTACCTGGCGTCCGAGATCATGGGCTCCGCCAGCGCCTACGCGGTGGGTGGCACGCACCGGCACGTCCCGGAGATCCAGCAGAACCTGGTCGTCGCGGGTGCCGCCGACGTGACGATCTCGTTCACGCCCGTGCTCGTCCCGATGTCGCGGGGCATCCTCGCGACGACGACCGCCAAGACCACCCCGGGTGTCAGCGCCCGCGACGTGCGGCTCGCCTGGGAGCAGGCCTACGCCGACGAGCCGTTCGTGCACCTGTTGCCCGAGGGCGAGTTCCCCCGGGTCGCGGACACCATCGGCGCGAACACCGCGCTCGTCGGCATCGCGGTCGACGAGGCCGCAGGCCGCGTCGTCGCCGTGACGGCACTCGACAACCTCGCGAAGGGCACGGCGGGTGCCGCCGTCCAGTCGACCAACATCGCCCTGGGTCTGCCGGAGACCCTGGGCCTCAGCGTGGACGGAGTCGCACCGTGATCGACCTCACCGACGTGAGCAAGCCCACCCAGGGCGAACCGGGCCTCCAGGGCGTCACCGCGGCAGCGGGTTTCCGCGCTGCCGGCGTGACCGCCGGCCTGAAGACCAGCGGCAAGCCGGACGTGGCACTCGTCGTCAACGACGGGCCCGACGCAGCCGTGGCCGCCGTCTTCACCAGCAACCGCGCGCAGGCGCACCCGGTGATCTGGTCCCGCCAGGTCGTCGGTGACGGCGTCGCGCGCGCCGTCGTGTTGAACTCGGGCGGTGCCAACTGCTTCACGGGCCCCTTCGGCTTCCAGACCACGCACCTGACTGCCGAAGCGGTGGGCGACGCCCTCGGCATCGGCGCGGGCGACGTCGTCGTCTGCTCCACCGGTCTCATCGGGGTCGGTGACCAGACGTTCCGCGACAACGTGCTGCGCGGGGTCGACCTGGCGAGCACCGCACTGAGCGCCGACGGCGGCCCGGACGCGGCCACGGCCATCATGACGACCGACACCAGGGCGAAGCAGTCCGTGGTGACCGAGGACGGCTGGACCGTCGGCGGCATGGCGAAGGGTGCCGGCATGCTCGCACCCGGGCTCGCGACGATGCTCGTCGTGATCACCACCGACGCCGTGCAGACCCCGGACCAGCTCGACCAGGCCCTCCGCGCGGCCACCCGCGTCACCTTCGACCGCGTCGACTCGGACGGCTGCATGTCGACGAACGACACCGTCGTGCTGCTGTCGTCGGGTGCGAGCGGGGTGACGCCCGAGGTCGGCGACTTCCAGGAAGCCCTGACCGCGGTCTGCGCCGACCTGGCCCGCCAGCTGCAGCAGGACGCCGAGGGCGCCAGCCACGACATCGCGATCGAGGTCGTGCACGCCGCGACCGAGGACGACGCCGTCACCGTCGGCCGGAGTGTGGCGCGCAACAACCTGTTCAAGGCGGCCGTCTTCGGCAACGACCCGAACTGGGGTCGGGTCCTCGCTGCCATCGGCACCACGGACGCCGACTTCGACCCGTACGCGGTCGACGTCAGCATGAACGGTGTCCGGGTCTGCCACGCCGGCGCCCCAGACCAGCCGAGCGACACCGTCGACCTGACACCGCGGGACACCCACGTGCGCATCGACCTCGGCGTCGGGACGCACTCGGCGACGATCCTGACCAACGACCTCACGCACGACTACGTGCACGAGAACAGCGCGTACTCCAGCTGATGGCGAACGACACCGAAGGGGCCGGGACGCCCCTCACGAAGGAAGAAGAGCACGAGTTCGCCGCCGTCAAGGCCGCGACCCTGATCGAGTCCCTGCCGTGGCTCAAGCGGTTCTCCGGCAAGGTCGTCGTCGTCAAGTTCGGCGGCAACGCGATGGTGAACGAGGACCTCAAGCGTGCGTTCGCCGAGGACATGGTCTACCTCCGCTACGCCGGGCTGCACCCCGTCGTCGTGCACGGCGGGGGCCCGCAGATCTCGGCCGCGCTCAAGGAACAGGGCATCGAGTCCGAGTTCCGCGGCGGTTACCGCGTCACCACGACCGAGGCGATCTCCGTCGTCCGCGACGTCCTGGCGGGCGAGGTCAACCGCGAGATCGTCGACCTGATGAACGAGCACGGCGAAGGCCTGGCCGTCGGCGTGTTCGGCGACGGTGGGTCCCTGTTCACCGGTGAGCAGAAGGGCGTGGTCGTCGACGGGCAGGAGTACGACCTCGGGCACGTCGGTGACATCACCCACGTCGACCCGTCAGGGGTACTCGCCGCGATCGAGGCCGGCCGCATCCCGGTGGTCTCGAGCATCGCGATCGACGACGCCCACCCGGAGCAGGCGCTCAACGTGAACGCCGACGCGGCCGCGGGTGCCCTGGCGATCGCGCTGCGTGCGTCGAAGCTCATCATGCTCACCGACGTCCCCGGCCTGTACCGCAACTGGCCGGACCGCGACTCGCTCGTCGACCTCATCGCGGTCGAGGAGCTCCGCGAGCTCCTGCCGTCCCTCGAGTCGGGCATGATCCCGAAGATGACCGCGTGCCTCGACGCCGTGGTCGGGGGGGTCGGCGGGGCGACGATCATCGACGGCCGGATCCCGCATTCGATCCTGCTCGAGGTCTTCACCCTGCGCGGTGCGGGCACCGAGGTGATCCCTGACCCGAGCCGACGCACCGAGAACCAGATGACCCACGCCGAGATCGGCCGACGCGTCGCAGCACCGTCGACGAGCACCAGCACCGGCCAACACGTGGCCAGCACGACCGAGAAGGGGCAGCAGCCGTGAGCAGCGAGACGCAGACCGAGACCTGGAACGACCGGTTCGGGGCGTCGCTCATGCGATCCCTGACCCCGCCGAAGATCATGCTCGAGCGCGGACAGGGCTGCCGTGTCTGGGACGTCGAGGGCAACGAGTACCTCGACTTCCTGGCGGGCATCGCCGTGAACTCGCTCGGCCACGCGCACCCCGTCCTGGTCGAGGCGATCGCCGACCAGGCCGCGAAGCTCGTGCACGTGTCGAACTACTTCGCGACGCCGCCCCAGCTCGAGCTGGCGGAGCGTCTCAAGCACATCACCGGTGCGGGCGACGCCGGGCGGGTGTACTTCGGCAACTCCGGTGCCGAGGCGAACGAGGCCGCGTTCAAGCTCGCGCGCCTGAACAAGGGCGCCGACGGGCAGAAGACCCGCATCCTCGCGCTGAAGCAGGGGTTCCACGGCCGGACGATGGGTGCACTCGCGCTCACCGGCAAGCCCGCGCTGCAGCAGGACTTCCTGCCGATGATCCCGGGGGTCGAGCACATCGACTCCACCGTCGCAGCGCTCGAGGCGTCCATCGACGACACGGTCGCAGCGATCGTCATCGAGCCGATCAAGGGCGAGGCCGGCGTCGTCGACCTGCCCGAGGGGTTCCTGCTCGCCGCGCGCCGGCTGACCGAGGAGCACGGTGCGCTGCTGATCCTCGACGAGATCCAGACCGGCGTCGGCCGGACGGGCAACTGGTTCACCTACCAGGGCCACGGCTTCACCCCCGACGCCGTCACGGTGGCCAAGGGCATCGCCGGCGGCTTCCCGATCGGTGCGCTCGTGACCTTCGGGTGGGCGTCCGACCTGTTCTCGGCCGGTCAGCACGGTTCGACCTTCGGCGGCAACCCGCTCGGCACCCGCGTGGCGAACGCGGTCCTCGCCGAGATCGAGCGTGCCGACCTCGTCGCGGCCGCCGTGGTCAAGGGCGAGCGGATCCGGGCCGGCATCGCCGGCATCGGCTCGCCGCTCGTCGAAGAGGTCCGCGGCACCGGCCTGCTCATCGGCGTCGGGCTCACCGGCCCGATCGCGGCCGCGGTGAACGCCGCCGCCCTCGAGCGCGGCCTCATCATCAACGCACCGAACGAGTCGAGCCTGCGCCTCGCGCCGCCGCTCATCGTGTCCGACGCCGAGATCGACGAGTTCGTGTCGATCCTGGCCCAGAGCCTCGCGGCCGTCGCTGCCGAGCAGGGCACCGCTACCCAGGAGACCTCCGCATGACCCGCCACTTCCTCCGGGACGACGACCTCAGCCAGGCCGAGCAGTCCGCGATCCTCGACATCGCCGACCAGATGAAGGCCGACCGCTGGGGTACGAAGCCCCTCGCCGGCCCGCAGAGCGTCGCGGTCATCTTCGACAAGTCGTCGACCCGCACCCGGGTGTCGTTCCACGTCGGCATCTCCGACCTGGGCGGCAGCCCGCTCATCATCTCGACGGCGAACAGCCAGCTCGGCGGCAAGGAGACCCCGTCGGACACCGCCCGCGTGCTCGAGCGCATGGTGTCCGCGATCGTCTGGCGCACCTACGGTCAGGCCGGTCTCGAGGAGATGGCCGCCGACACGACCGTCCCCGTGGTCAACGCGCTGTCCGACGACTTCCACCCGTGCCAGCTGCTCGCTGACCTGCTCACCATCCGCGAGCACCGCGGCACGCTGGCGGGCCAGACCGTGGCGTTCATCGGCGACGGCGCGAGCAACATGGCGCAGTCGTACCTGCTCGCCGGCGCGACCGCGGGCATGCACGTCCGCGTCGCGGCTCCCGCCGAGTTCTCGCCGTCCCCGCAGGTCGTCACCGACGCCGAGCACCGTTCGGCCGAGACCGGCGGCTCCGTCCTCGTCGTCACCGACCCGGTGGCAGCGGTCGCCGGCGCCGACGTCGTGGTCACCGACACGTGGGTCTCGATGGGCAAGGAGTCCGAGAAGCAGTCGCGCCTCGACACCTTCTCGGGGTACCGCGTGGACGACGCGCTGATGGCGCACGCTGCCGACGACGCGGTGTTCATGCACTGCCTGCCCGCCGACCGTGGCTACGAGGTGACCGCCGAGGTCATCGACGGGCCGCGCAGCATCATCTGGGACGAGGCGGAGAACCGTCTGCACGCCCAGAAGGCGCTGCTGGCCTGGCTCCTCGCCGCGAACGGCGCGAACGGCGCGAACGGCGCGAACGGCGCGAACGGCGCGAACAGCGCGAACGCCGCGAACGCCGCGACCGCCGCGGCGACCGCGTAGGCGCACCGCATGGCTGACCGCGTCGTCCTCGCCTACTCCGGCGGCCTCGACACCTCCGTCGGGATCGGCTGGCTGCGTGACGCCACCGGCAAAGAGGTGGTGGCACTCGCGGTCGACGTCGGCCAGGGCGGCGAGGACCTCGACGCGATCCGACAGCGCGCGCTCGACTGCGGGGCCGTCGAGTCGATCGTGGTCGACGCCAAGGACGAGTACGCCGACGAGTACATCGTGCCGGCCCTCAAGGCCAACGCGCTCTACCAGAAGCGCTACCCGCTGGTGTCGGCGCTGAGCCGCCCGCTCATCGCGAAGCACCTCGCGCTGACGGCGAAGCAGCTCGGCGCCGACAGCGTGGCGCACGGCTGCACCGGCAAGGGCAACGACCAGGTCCGCTTCGAGGCAGCGGTCGCGGCGATCGCCCCGGACCTGCGCAGCGTGGCTCCGGTGCGTGACCTCGCCCTGACCCGTGACAAGGCGATCGCGTACGCCGAGCAGCACGCTCTGCCGATCCAGCAGTCACAGCGGTCGCCGTTCTCGATCGACCAGAACGTGTGGGGCCGCGCGGTCGAGACGGGTTTCCTCGAAGACCCGTGGAACGCCCCGACCGAGGACCTCTACGCCTACACCCAGGACCCCGCCGTGCCGCGTGACCCGGACGAGGTGACCATCACGTTCGAGCGCGGCGTCCCGGTGGCGCTCGACGGGCAGCGTTTCAGCGTGCTGCGGATCGTGCAGGAGCTGAACGCCGTGTCCGGCAAACACGGCGTCGGTCGGATCGACGTCGTCGAGGACCGTCTCGTCGGCATCAAGTCGCGCGAGGTGTACGAGGCCCCGGCGGCGATCGCGCTCATCACGGCGCACGAAGAGCTCGAGCGCCTCACCCTCGAGCGGGACGTGAACCGCTACAAGCGCGGTGTCGAGTCGGAGTGGGCCGACCTGGTCTACGACGGCCTGTGGTTCGGCGGGCTGAAGCGCAGCCTCGACGCCTTCGTGGACCACACCCAGCAGCACGTCTCCGGCGACGTCCGCCTCCAGCTGCACGGCGGTCGTGCGACGGTCACCGGCCGTCGCTCGGAGCAGAGCCTGTACGACTTCGACCTCGCCACCTACGACACCGGCGACACGTTCGACCAGTCCCTCTCGAAGGGCTTCACCGAACTCTGGTCGCTCCCCAGCAAGATCTCCGCCCGCCGCGACGCGGCGAACTGACACCAACGACGCAGGACGACATGACCGACGAGAAGACCGACGCCACCAACACCGGAGCCCTCTGGGGCGCCCGCTTCGCCGACGGCCCGAGTGCGGCCCTGGCAGCGCTGTCGAAGTCGACGCACTTCGACTGGCAGCTCGCCCCGTACGACATCGCCGGCTCCCGCGCGCACGCCCGGGCCCTGCACACGGCCGGCTACCTGACGGCGGACGAGCTCGAGCGCATGCTCGCCGGACTCGACCGGCTCGAGGCCGCGCACGCCGACGGCACGCTGCAGCCCGATGCGTCCGACGAGGACGTCCACGGCGCCCTCGAGCGCCTCCTCATCGCCGACCTCGGTCCGGAACTCGGCGGCAAGCTCCGCGCCGGCCGCAGCCGCAACGACCAGATCGCGACGCTCGGGCGGATGCACATGCTCGACCACGGGCGGCGCATCGGCCGACTCGTGATCGACCTGGTCGACGCGATCACCCAGCAGGCCAACGAGCACCCGGCCGCGATCATGCCGGGTCGCACGCACCTGCAGCACGCGCAGCCCGTCCTCCTCGCGCACCACCTGCTGGCGCACGCGTGGCCGTTGGTCCGCGACCTCGAGCGCCTCCGCGACTGGGCGGGCCGCGCGAGCGTGAGCCCGTACGGCGCCGGTGCGCTCGCCGGCAGCTCGCTCGGCCTCGACCCCGCCGCGATCGCCGCGGAGCTCGGGTTCGACCGCCCGGCCGACAACTCGATCGACGCCACGGCCGCCCGCGACGTCGTCGCCGAGTTCGCGTTCGTGCTCGCGCAGATCGGCATCGACGTCTCGCGGCTGTCGGAGGAGGTCATCCTCTGGAACACGAAGGAGTTCGGCTTCGTCCGGCTCCACGACGCGTTCTCGACCGGCTCGAGCATCATGCCGCAGAAGAAGAACCCGGACATCGCCGAGCTCGCGCGCGGCAAGTCCGGTCGTCTGATCGGCAACCTGACGGGCCTGCTCGCGACCCTGAAGGGTCTGCCGCTCGCCTACAACCGCGACCTGCAGGAGGACAAGGAGCCCGTCTTCGACTCGGTCGCCACGCTCGAGGTCCTGCTGCCCGCCTTCACCGGCATGATCGCAACGCTCACGTTCGACACGGACCGGATGGCCGAGCTCGCGCCGCAGGGCTTCTCGCTCGCGACCGACGTGGCCGAGTGGCTGGTCCGCCAGGGTGTCCCGTTCCGTGACGCGCACGAAGTGTCCGGCGCGTTGGTCCGGTACTGCGAGCAGCGCGGCATCGAGCTCGACGACCCGACCGACGACGAGTACCGGTCGGTCTCCGAGCACCTGACCCCGGGGGTCCGTGCCGTGCTCACGATCGAGGGCAGCGTCGCGTCCCGCTCGGGTGTCGGCGGGACCGCTCCAGACCGAGTGGCCGAGCAGCTGGCGTCCCTCACGCGTCGCGTCCACGACCTGGCCGAGGGCGCACCCTTCACGCGATGACCGAGGGGCTGCTCGCGATGCTCACCGAGCCGGCGCCGCGCATCGCCCCGGCGCTGCTCGGTGCGACGATCACGGGCCGTGGAGTGACCCTGCGCATCACCGAGGTCGAGGCCTACTTCGGCCCCACCGACCCCGGCTCGCACGGCCACCGCGGCCAGACCGAGCGCAACCGTCACCTGTTCGGCGCTCCGGGGACCCTGTACGCGTACCGCTCGTACGGCATCCACACCTGCGTCAACGTCGTGAGCGCGCCGGCGGGCACCTCCTCCGGCTCCCTGCTCCGCGGGGCGCAGGTGATCGAGGGTGTCGAGACAGCACGTGGACGACGTGGCCCGTCGGTCGCCGACGTCGCGTTGGCGCGCGGCCCCGGCAACCTCGGTGGCGCACTCGGCGCGGTGCTCGGGCAGGACGACGGCACCTCGCTGCTCGACGGGTCCGGTCCGTTCGTGCTCACGTTGGCACCCGGCCTGGAGGCCCGGCTCGCCTCCGCCCCGCCGGCCCGGGTCGCCGAGGAACTCCTGACCGAGACCGCACCCGGCCCCGGCGGGGCCGGAACGGTCCCACGCATCTCGCGCGGACCGCGCACCGGCGTCGGCGGCATCGCCGGCGGTGCGCAGTACCCCTGGCGTTTCTGGCTGACGGGCGACCCGACGGTCTCGACGTACCGGCGGCACAAGGGTGCCCTCGACTGATCCCCACCGGCACGGCCGGCCCGCCGCTGGCGCGTCGCGCCGGAACCGGCGGCGTGGGCCCGGACGCACCACGGGCCTCCCGGTCGACGACGCGCTGTCGGTGGTGCGCCGCCGCTACGATGGCGGGGTGTCCAGTGATACCGCTCAAGACGTCCTGACGCGCCAGCAGAACGACCCCACCTTCGCCTCGGTGTGGGACGAACTGCGCTGGCGCGGTCTGGTGCAGGTCTCGACCGACGAGACCGCACTCCAAGAGGCCCTCGACGGTGATCCGATCACGTACTACTGCGGCTTCGACCCCACGGCGCCGTCGTTGCACTGCGGCAACCTGCTGCAGCTCCTGACCATGCGTCGGTTGCAGCTCGCCGGACACAAGCCGCTGGCGCTCGTCGGGGGATCGACGGGGCTCATCGGCGACCCGCGTCCGACGGCGGAGCGCACGCTGAACACCCGCGAGACCGTCGCCGAGTGGGTGGCGCGTCTGCAGGGACAGGTGTCGCGGTTCCTCAGTCCGGACGGTGACAACGGCGTCCGGCTGGTGAACAACCTGGACTGGACGTCACCGATGTCCGCCATCGACTTCCTGCGCGACGTCGGCAAGTACTTCCGGGTGAACTCGATGCTCAAGAAGGACGCCGTCGCCGCGCGGCTGAACTCGGACGCAGGCATCAGCTACACCGAGTTCAGCTACCAGATCCTGCAGGGCCTCGACTACCGCGAGCTCTTCCGGCAGTACGGCTGCACGCTGCAGACGGGTGGCTCGGACCAGTGGGGCAACCTGACCTCGGGGACGGAGCTCATCCGTCGTGCCGAGGGGGCGACGGTGCACGCGCTCGGGACACCCTTGATCACGAACTCGGACGGCACGAAGTTCGGCAAGAGCGAGGGCAACGCGATCTGGCTCGACGCCGAGATGACGTCGCCGTACGCGCTGTACCAGTTCTGGCTCAACACGGCCGATGCCGACGTGATCGCCCGCCTGCGGGAGTTCACGTTCCTGTCCCGTGCCGAGATCGAGCGACTGGAGCAGGCGGTCGCCGACGAACCGTTCCGACGCGAAGCGCAGCGGACCCTCGCGTTCGAGGTCACCTCGCTCGTGCACGGGGTCGACGCCACCCAGGCCGCGATCGACGCTGCGGCCGCACTGTTCGGCAACGGCGACCTCGGTGCCCTCGACCCGGTCACCCTGCGGTCGGCGATCGCGGAGCTGCCGGGTTCGGTCACGATCGAGGCCGGCGCCGACGTGGCCCGGGCTCTCGTGGAGACCGAGCTCGTGAAGTCCCTCGGTGAAGCCCGGCGGGCGATCGACCAGGGCGGCGTGTACGTGAACAACGTCCGGGCCGAGGACGCCACCGCACCGCTGTCGGACCTCGCCCTGCCCGGGGGAGTCCTCGTGCTCCGCCGTGGCAAGAAGACCCTCGCCGGTGTGACGCTGGCCTGATCGCGCCGGCACCCGGGCGACGCGTGTTGCACAACGCGACACGCCCGGGATCGGGCCTGGCTTGGCACACTCGCCCGGCCCTGCGTAAAGTTCCTACTCGTCACCCCAAAGGTGCGGCGGAGCGGCTGGAGCGAAAGCCCAGAGCACGTCGGCCCTCAAGCGGGACCATCCTCCACTGAAGATCAGATCTGGCCTTGTGCTCGATCGCTTCGACGCTTAGGATGACAAGCCCACCGGTTCTCTCCCCTCGGGGATGAGCCACAGGACCTCCGGGTCCGACGACACACCGGTGGCAAGCCAAGTACACAAGCCTCGTGGCTGGAGCTCGAACCTGAGCCGAAGAGC
>NZ_JANZKM010000010.1:0-107362 GCF_025642935.1 Curtobacterium sp. RIT-PI-V | reverse complement strand
GGGGCGTCGCGGCTGACGCGGGCTCGGTGTCAGGCGTCGAGGGCGCGCCGGGCGGCCGCCACGACCTCGGCATCGGTCACGAAGTGCGCCGAACCGTCGTCGGCCCCACCCATCGGGACCCCTGCATGGGCGCTGTCCGGCGCGGCACGCTTGGCCGACAGGTGCACGGCGGCGGCACCCGTTGCGACCAGCGCCCGGATGTCGGCGGGGGTGACGCCGGCACCGGCCATGACCTGCACCGGCCCGGCTGCGTCGACCATCCGGGCGATCGTGGCAGCGCCGGCTCCAGCGGTGGGCGCGCCACCGGAGGTCAGCACGCGCGTGAAGCCGAGCGCCGCGAGCGTGGCTGCTGCCGCGACGGGGTCCACCGCGTGGTCGATCGCCCGGTGCAGGGTGATCTCGGCGGTCGTGCTGACCGAGCGGGCGGCGTCGACGAAGCGGCGCAGGGCGTCCTCGTCGAGGGTCCGGTCCGGGCGCAGCGCACCGACGACGACGCCGGCGGCACCGGAGCGCAGGACCGTCCGGACCTCGCGCACCATGAGCTCGACCTCGTCGGGGGTGTGCACGAACCCGCCGGGGCGGCACCGGACCAGCGCGTGCGCCGGGATCCCGGTCTCGTGGGTCGTCTCGACCAGGGCCTGCGACGGGGTCAGCCCCCCGAGCTCGAGCCCGACGCAGAGCTCGACCCGGTCGGCCCCGCCGTCCCGTGCGACGACCGCACCCTGCGGCGAGGTGACCGCGATCTCGAGTGCAACGGGCGAAGGGGTCATGCAGAGGCTCCGAGTGGCTGGTCCGAGGCCGGGATGATCCTGGCGGTCAGGTCCGGGGCCTCGGGGAACACTCGATCGTAGGGGAACATCGGCCGCTCGATCCTGTGGTGCCCGAGGCGCAGCAGGTCCTGGTCGACACCACCCGGGGTGAGCGCGAGCATCCAGTCGGCGGCCATGTCGAACAGCTCCGGCTCGAGGTACCCGATCTTCACCACGACGACGTCGGCCTGCCGTGGTGCCAGGTCGAGGTCGGTGAAGTCGTGCTCGTGGTGGTACGGCTTGCGCAGCTTCGTCAGGATCGCGAAGACGCTGCCGACCTGCAGCACGACCTCGGTCTCGGCGTCGCGGTCGCCGTGCTTGATCGCGTGCACACGGCCGGTCATCGTGATCGGTCCGGCGTGCACGGCATCGACCGACGCACCTGCGGTCACCGTGACGGTTGCACCCACACCGGCCTCGACCGCGGTCGCCACGGCGGCAGCGCCGGGGACGCTCGCGTAGATCAGGGTGGGGCCGTCGGTGCTCGCGAAGGCCGGGTTCGCGAGCACCTGGGTCAGCCCCCAGGTCATGTCGCCCGAGCCGCCCGCGGTGGGGTTGTCGCCGGAGTCGGACACGAAGTACGGGTGTGCGGCGCCGGGCGCGAGCGCGGCGGCGAGGCACTCGTCGAACGTGCCGGTGGGTGCGACGAACACGAAGTCCTCGCGGACGTCCCAGAAGGCACGGGCGAGGCGCTCGGCCCCGGCGGCCACGGCGGCCTCGTCCCACCCGGTGACGACGGTGGCGGCCTGGTCGCGGGGCTGGTCCGCCCAGGCGTAGCCGACCCAGATCGCGGCGTCGAGCACGCCGTCGGTCTGCTCGACGAGCGGCACCTGGGCGTACAACGAGGCGGCGGGTTCGAGGCGGGTCGAGGTCTGCTCGCCGGGCAACAGGACGGGGATCGGGATCCAGGCCTTCACGGGGCGCTGCGCTCCGGCGGGACGCGTGGTGAGCACGTCGACCAGGTTCCGGACGGCACGTTCCTTGGTCTCCATGGCGTCCTCGTGCGGGGCCATCCGGTAGCAGGTGACGAGGTCGACCTGGTGGGCGAGCTCGCGCGTGACGTTGCCGTGCAGGTCCATCGACGCCGACACGATGACGTCCGGGCCGATCACCGCACGGATCCGTCCGAGCAGGTCCGCTTCGGCGTCGTCGAGCCCCTCGACGACCATCGCGCCGTGGATGTCGTACCAGAGGCCGTCCACGTGCTCGGCGTCGACGATCGCGCGCAGTCGCGTGACGATCTCGGCCGCGAGCTCCTCGTACGACGCCCGGTCCACGATGCCGCCGGGTAGTGCGTGCCCGATGAGCGCCCCGCGGAAGTCCGCCGCGTCCGACATCGCGGACAGGAACGGGTACCGCGCCACGACCTCGTCGCCACGGTCCGGGTGGAACGCCGGCGCGTGGGTGCGGGTGGGGGTGAAGGTCGACGTCTCGATGGCCAGTCCGGCGATGGCGACGACCGGACGACGGGCACCGGCGGGGACGGCGGGGGTGGCGGACACGGTCTCAGACACGGACGCTCCTGTTCCTGGTGGTGGACTGCGGGATGGGGGTGGACAGTTCCTCGAGCGACGCGGCGAGGCCTCGCTGCAGCGCGAACTGCCCGGCACCGACGAGCCCGGCGTCGGCACCGAGCGACACCGGCTCGATGGCCAGGTGCTGCGTCATGAGCGGGTGGCAGCTCTCGTAGAGCTGACTGCGCACGGCCGCGATGAAGGGGTCGAGGGTGGAGAGGATGCCGCCCAGGTAGACGGCGTCCGGGTTGAAGAAGTTCACGTTGGCCGCGAGCACCTCGCCGAGGTACCGACCGGCCAGGCGCACGGCACGGGTGGCCTCGGGATGGGCGTCCGAGGCGAGTCGGACGACGTCGGCGGTCGAGGAGACGTCGACCCCGGCGCCCGACAGGATCCGCACCAGGGCGGCTCCGGACGCGACGGTCTCGAGGCACCCGGTGTTCCCGCACGAGCACGGGGTGTCGCCGGCGGCGTCGATCCGCACGTGGGTGATGTCGCCGGCCGAGCCCGTGGACCCGCGGTACAGGCGGCCGTCGATGACGATGCCCGCGCCGATCGCCGACCCGGCCTTGATCGTGATGGTCTGCCGGCGTCCCGGAGGCTGCACGCTCTGCTCGCCGGCGGCCATGCAGTTCGCGTCGTTGTCGACGATCGCCGGCAGGCCGAAGCGGTCGGACAGCCAGGCGGCCACCGGGAACCCGTTCCAGCCCGGCATCCGGCTCGGCAGGTCGACGACACCGGCCTCGACGTCGACGGGTCCGGGCAGACTGAGCCCGACCCCGCGCAGACCGGCGCGGCCACGGTCGTCGGCGAGCCGCTCGAGCAGGCCGGCCAACCGCTGCAGGCCCGCGGTCGGGCCGTCGGAGAGTGCGAACGGGACGTTCGCGACGGACTCGAGCGCGCCTCCCGGCAGCACGATCCCGACCCGTGCGTGCCCGCCGCCGACGTCCGCGGCGACCGCGTACTCGTCGACGCCGCCGATGCGGAGCACCTTGCGGGGGCGTCCGCCGGTCGAGACGTCGGTGCCCTCTTCCGCGAGGAGCCCGTGCGACAGCAGCTGGGTGACGACGTGCGACACCGTCGACGGAGCGGCGCCGAGCAGCGTGGCGATCTCGGTGCGACTCGACGCCTGACCCGACGCGACGAGTTCGAGGACGCGAGCAGAGAGGTCCGTCACGACTTTCTCCAATCCGGGGGAAACGACGGTCGAACCGACCGAACACCCGGAGCCTAACCGGCGGAACGGCCCGTTCACCCTTTCGTCCAAACGGCAGAAACGCAGTTTTTACACGAAGATGTTTGTTTTTCCAACGGCTTTGGCCATTGACTGTGTCCGTGCCGCTCGGCACGCGTGCTCCACCTCCCCAGAACTCCCACGCACCAGGAGACACACATGACCAAGCCCCGCCGCTGGGCGCTCCTCACCGGAGCAGCGATCGCCGTGAGCGCCCTGCTCGCCGGATGTTCCGGGGGCGGCTCCGCCACCTCGAACGCGAACCCGGACGAGATCGACTACGCCCTCCCCGCGAACTTCACGCCCAACTGGATCCTGCCGATCGGCACCGCCGCGCACCTCAACACGAACAACGGCTCCATCGCGCAGTCGCTGTACGAGCCGCTCGTCGCGTACGACGGCTCCACCGGCAAGATCGCGTGGAACAAGGACGGTTCCGTCGCCACGGACGCGAAGTTCGCCGACGACGGCAAGAGCGTCGAGATCACCCTCGGTGACCGGCACTGGTCCGACGGCGAGGAGATCACGAGCCGTGACGTCGAGTTCTGGTTCAACCTGATCAAGGCGAACAAGGACCAGTGGGGCTCGTACTCGAAGGGCAAGGCGCCGGACAACTGGACCGCCTTCAAGACCGTCGACGACACCCACTTCACGATCACGTTCGACAAGGCGTACAACTCGGACTGGATGCTCGCCAACCAGCTGAGCCACATCATCCCGCTGCCGCAGCACGCCTGGGACAAGACGAGCGCGAGCGCGAAGGTCACCGACGCCGACGAGACCACTGCCGGCGCGAAGCAGGTCTGGAAGTACCTGAACACCGCGGCCGGCAAGATCTCCGACTACGCCACCGACGACCTGTGGAAGACCATCTCCGGTCCCTACGGCGTCAAGACCTTCACCACGGCCGGCAAGGTCACCCTGACGGCGAACACGAAGTACGACGGTGGCGAGAAGCCCTCGATCACGACCGTCAACCTGCTGCCGTTCACGACGGCCGACGCCGAGGTGAACGCGGTCCGTTCCGGCGAGGTCGACTACGGCTACATCAACGCCACCGACATGGACCAGGAGTCCTCGTTCACGGCGAAGGGCTACGAGGTCGAGCCGTGGACCGGCTGGGCCATCACCTACATGCCGTACAACTTCAACAACCCGGACATGGGCGCCGTCTTCAAGCAGCTGTACGCCCGCCAGGCCGTGCAGATGTCGATCGACCAGAAGTCGCTGTCGAAGGTCGTCTTCAACGGCACCGCCACCTCGACCTACGGCCCGATCCCGCAGGCGCAGGAGTCGGACTACGTCTCCGACGTGCAGAAGGACAACCCGTACCCGTTCAGCACGTCGAAGGCCAAGGAGCTGCTGACCAGCCACGGTTGGGAGGAGCAGGGCGGCACGATGGTCTGCACCGACCCCGGAACGTCCGACAGCCAGTGCGGCGAGGGCGTGCAGGACGGCACGAAGTTCACCATGAACGTGCTGTCGCAGTCCGGTTCGACCGTGACCGACAACATGATGAGCGCGATCCAGTCCTCACTCGCGAAGACCGGCATCGGCTTCACCATCAAGACCGCGCCGGTGTCGAGCGTCCTGTCGCAGACCCCGACGTGCACGAGCGACGAGGCCAGCTGTGACTGGGACCTGTCGTTCTTCGGCACCGCGGGCAGCTGGTACTTCCCCGCCTACCCGACCGGTGAGTCGCTCTTCCAGACCGGTGGTTCGGCGAACTTCGGCAGCTACTCGAACAAGCAGGTCGACGACCTCATCGACGCGACCACCACCTCGACCGACGCCACCGCCGTGCAGGACTACAGCGCAGCGGTCGCGAAGGACCTGCCGGTGATCTGGCTGCCGAGCCCCGACTACCAGATCTCGGTCGTCAAGAAGGGCCTGTCCGGGTTCGACCAGGACTCGCTCGCCAACTTCCACCCGGCCCAGTGGAAGTGGACCAAGTAGGAACGTGACCACGGACGGGAGGCGCGGTGCGCGCCCGACGCGCACCGCGCCTCCCGTCCGCTCCGACGCAACAACCCAGACGACGGAAGCCGCATGACCACAGTCCTCTACCTCACCAGGCGCGTCCTGCAGGCGCTCGCGGTGATCCTCATCGTCACGATCGTGGTGTTCTGCCTGCTGCACGCGCTGCCCGGCGGACCCGCCCGCGGTGTCCTCGGCGTCTCCGCGACGCCCGCGCAGATCACCGCGTTCAACCAGGCGCAGGGACTCGACCAGGCCCTGCCGGTGCAGTACGTGCGGTTCCTCGGCCGTCTGCTCACCGGAGACCTCGGCACCTCGTACACGCTCAACGAACCGGTGTCACAGCTCATCGCCGAGCGCCTGCCGAAGACCCTCGTCCTCACCGGCATCTCCGCCGTCCTCGGCCTCGTCGTCGCGATCCCGGTCGGCATGCTCCAGGCCGCACGCCGCAACGGCGCGGTCGACTACGCCGCCACCGCGCTGGCCTTCGTCTTCTACTCGACACCGGCCTTCTTCCTCGGCCTCGTCCTGATCATCGTGTTCAGCCAGCAGCTGCCGTGGCTGCCGTCGCAGGCGCCGAGTGGCAACACGCTCGCCGAGGTGTTCCAGGACCCCGCCGGGCTCGTCCTGCCCGTCGTCACCGGAGCGCTCGCGATGATCGCCGTGTTCAGCCGGTACATGCGGGCATCGACCCTCGAGAACCTGCAGGAGGACTACGTCCGCACCGCGCGCGCCGGTGGTGCCTCGACGATGACGATCCTGCGCCGGCACGTGTTCCGGAACTCGCTGACGCCCGTCGTCGCGATGCTCGGCTACTACCTGCCCGTGCTGTTCGGCGGTGCCCTCGTCACGGAGCAGCTGTTCAACTACCCCGGCATGGGGCTCCTGTTCTGGAACGCGGCGCAGTCGTCGGACTACCCGACGCTGCTCGGCTGCGTCCTCGTCATCTCCATCGCGACCGTCATCGGCACCCTGCTCGCCGACGTCGCCCAGTCCCTCATCGATCCCCGAGTGAAGGCGAGCCGCGCATGAGCGCCACGTCAGTCATCGACACTGCGTCCACCCATGACGTGAAGGCGGACCGCGCATGAGCGCCGTACAACTGGCACCCGAAGCACCGGGCGCTCCCGTCACCGTCGCGGCCACCGGGTTCCGGCTCGCCGCCCGCCGGTTCCGCGGCAACACGCTCGCCGTGATCGGCCTGGCCGTGATCGTCGTCATCGTCCTGTTCTGCTTCGTCGGGCCGTTCCTGTACCCGACCGACCAGACCCACACCCTGCTCGAGCAGGCCAACGAGGGTCCGAGCGCGGCGCACTGGCTCGGCACCGACGCCGTCGGCCACGACGTGCTCGGCCGGCTGATGTACGGCGGCAAGGTCTCGCTCATGGTCGGCATCGCCGCCGGGGTCCTGGCCACCGTCGTCGGCACCCTGTGGGGTTCGGTCGCCGGCTACGTCGGCGGCTGGGTCGACGCGCTGATGATGCGCGTCGTCGACGCGGGCATCGCGATCCCGGCGCTGTTCATCCTGCTCGTCATCTCGGCCATCACGACCCCCGGCGTCGCCGGGCTCATCCTGATCCTCGGGTTGGTCTCGTGGCTGGTGCCGTCCCGCCTGATCCGCGCCGAGACCCTGACGCTGAAGAACCGCGACTACGTGCTCACCCTGCGCGCGATCGGCGGCTCGCACGCCCGCGCCATCGGCAAGCACCTGCTGCCGAACTCGGTGTCCACGATCGTCGTTGCCGCCACCTTCCAGGTCGCCGACGCGATCCTGCTCGTCGCCTACGTCTCGTACCTCGGGCTCGGCGTGCAGCCGCCCGCGACGGACTGGGGCGGCATGCTCTCGGCGGGACTCACCGCCGCGTACTCCGGACGCTGGTGGCTCATCGTGCCGCCGGGCCTGGCCGTGATCCTGATCGTCTGCGCGTTCAACGCCGTGGGCGACGGACTCCGGGACGCCTTCGACGTGAGGGGCCGCTGATGACCACCGAACCGATCCTGCGAACGACCGACCTCGGCGTCTCGTTCAGCACCGAGTCCGGCACCGTGTCGGCCGTCCGGGGCGTGTCCCTGACGGTCGCGCCGGGTGAGACGCTCGCCCTGGTCGGCGAGTCCGGCTCCGGCAAGTCCACGGTGGCGCTCGCCGCGATGGGCCTGCTCTCCGGCAACGCGACGGCGACGGGCAGCGCGCTCGTCGCCGGTCACGAGGTCGTCGGCGCGTCCGAGCCGTCGCTCCGTGCACTGCGGGGCTCGACCGTCTCGATGGTCTTCCAGGAGCCCGCGACGGCCCTCGACCCGCTCACCCGGGTCGGCGCGCAGATCGCCGAGGTGATCCGGAACCACCGAACGGTCACCGCCGCGCAGGCCGCGGCCGAGGCCGTCGACCTGCTCCGTCGCGTCGGGATCCCGTCGCCGGAGCAGCGGGCCCGGTCGTTCCCGTTCCAGCTGTCCGGCGGGCAACGCCAGCGCGTGGTGATCGCGATGGCGATCGCGAACTCGCCGAAGCTGCTCATCGCGGACGAGCCGACGACCGCCCTCGACGTGACCGTGCAGGCCGAGATCCTCGAACTGCTCCGGAAGCTCGCCGTCGACACCGGGACGGGCGTGCTGCTCGTGACGCACAACATGGGCGTCGTCGCGGACTTCGCGGACCGCGTCGCGGTCATGCTGCAGGGCGAGATCGTCGAGACCGGCAGCGTCGAGGACGTCCTGCTCCGTCCGGAGCACGAGTACACGAAGCGGCTGCTCGCCGCGGTGCCACGGCTCGACGTGGCGGGCGACCGTCCTGCCGCTCCCGTCGACACGGGGTCCGCTGACGCGGCAGCCGGGAGGCCCGGTGCGGCCCCGGTGGTCGACCTGCGGGACGTCACGGTGACGTTCGGGCGCGGGGCGCGCGCCGTCCACGCGTTGCAGGGGATCGACATCGCCGTGCACGCGGGCGAGACGGTCGGCCTGGTCGGCGAGTCCGGCTCCGGCAAGTCCACCGCGGCCCGGGTGGCGCTCGGGCTCGTCAAGCCGACGTCCGGCACGGTGTCGCTGTTCGGGCAGGACCTGCGCAGCGCCCGTGGTCGTGATCGACGGGCGCTCCGGTCCGGCATCGGCGTCGTGCTGCAGGACCCGGTGGCCTCGCTCGACGCCCGGATGTCCGTGGCGGAGTGCATCGCCGAACCGCTCGCCGTGCACCGCCGGGGGATGTCGTCGGCGGACCGTCGTCGCCGGATCGACGAGGTGCTCGACGCCGTCCGGTTGCCGCGGTCGCTCGCGTCGCGTGCACCCCGCGAGCTCTCGGGTGGCCAGCGCCAGCGGGTCTCCCTCGCCCGTGCCCTGGTGCTCGAGCCGCGGTTGCTCGTCGCCGACGAACCGACCTCGGCGCTCGACGTCAGCGTGCAGGAGACCGTGCTCGAGGTCCTCGGCGAACTGCAGGACGACCTGGGCTTCGCGTGCCTGTTCGTCTCGCACGACCTGGCCGTCGTGCAGCACTTCGCCGAGCGCGTCGTGGTGATGCGCCAGGGCGTCGTCGAGGAGCAGGGCACCACCGGCACGACGCTGCTGCACCCCACGACCGACTACACCCGACGCCTGCTCGCCGCCGTCCCCGTGCCGGACCCCGTCCTGCAACGGCAGCGCCGGACCGAGCGCCTCGCCTCGCTCGCGGCGGTGACCGCGTGACCCGGGTGATCGCCGGCGTCGACGTCGGCGGCACGAACACCAAGGTCGTCCTGACGACCCCGGACCTCGAGGTCATCGACCGCGTCGACCTGCCGACGCCCGCCCACGCGGGCGGGGCGGTGATCGTGACGGCCGCCGTCGGGGCGGTGACGGGCCTGCTCGTCCGGCACCGGGCCTCCTTGACGGGTGTCGGGGTGGGCGCGGCCGGCGTGGTCGACGCGGCCACGGGCACCGTCCTGGTGACGGGCAACTCGTTCACCGGCTGGGCCGGTTACGGCGTGACCCGCGCGGTGAACGACGCCCTCGGCGTGCCGGCGACGCTCGACAACGACGTGAACGCGTTCCTGCTCGGCGAGATCGCCACCGGTGCCGTCGCGGGGGAGTCCGACGTGCTCGGGATGACCCTCGGCACCGGGGTCGGCGGTGCGTTCGTGCTCGGCGGACGGCTGTTCGCGGGGCCGCGCGGCGCCGCCGGCGAGATCGGCCACGTGCCGGGATTCGGCGACGCGCTGTGCACTTGCGGACAGGTCGGACACCTCGAGACCATCGCGGGCGCGCGGGGCATCGCCGACCGGTACGCCGAACGATCCGGCCGACGGCTGTCGGCGCGCGACGTCGCCGTCGCCGCACGGGCCGGTGACACGGACGCCGCTGCCGTCTTCCAGGTCGCGGGGTGGGGACTGGCGCGCGCCGCCCTGCTCACCGCGGGGATCCTCGACGTCACGACGATCGTGATCGGCGGCGGCATCGCGCGGTCGTGGGACCTGCTCGAACCGGCCATCACCGCGGCGATCGCGGCCGAGCCGCCGGTGAGCGGTGCGACGATCCGGCTGGCGCAGTCGACCCTCGGGTCGGACGCCGTGGCGCTCGGCGCCGCGTCGCAGGTGCGCGCGCTCGTGCTCGAAGCCGAGCCGGCGTAGCGGCGGACCGGGGACGGCTCGGGTCAGCGCACCCAGACGACGATGCCGCGCAGGTCGTGCAGCACCGCCGCGAGCCCCGCACGCAGTGCGCGGTCGGCGCGGTCCTCGGTGAAGGTGGACGGGTCGTAGTGGCTCGACGGCCCGAGCCCTTCGCCGCGGAAGCCGCCGCCGGTCCAGTCCGCGGCCGTCACGTTCGACGTCGGCTCGGCGATCTCGGCGCCGACCACCAGGAACTGCTGGTGCAGCGCCGACGGCGACACCGCGGCGAGCGGGTCGACCATGCGGTTGCCGACACTGATCACCAGGTCGGACCGCTCGTCGACCGCCCGGGTGACCGCCGCGATCCGGTCGTCGGCGTCCGTCGCCGACACCCTCGTGACGGTGACGTCCTCGTCCGCCGCCCACGACGTGACGGCGTCGAGCAGGGTCCGGGTCGGGGCGTCGTCGGCGTCGCCGGCGTCCGACAGGAGCACGACGTCGTAGCCGTCGGGGGCGTGCACCCCGGACCACGAACCGGGCTCCGGGTGGATGGTGGCCTCGGGTGCCGGCGGCGGCGTCGGGTCGGAGAAGCCCGTGCCGAGGGCACCGGCCGTGGCGTGCGCCGTCGCCGACGTGCCGGTGCCGGCGTCGGCTCGTGCGTCGGTCCCGCCGGGCGTCGCCGAGCACCCGGCCAGCAGAGCGGCGCCGGTGCCGACGAGGGCGACGGCGGTCAGCAGGACGGTCGTCCGGGCAGCGAGGCGGGTCACTGCGACATCGAAGCACGTCGGTGCGCCGCACCGGGCCGGCTCCGGCGGCTGTCCGACGCCTGTCCCACTGCTGGTCACCACCTGTTCACCTGCCGGTCGCTCGAGAGCCGGATCGTCTGCGCGTGCCTTCCGGAACCCCCGTCGCGCTGGTGCGCGCCCGCCCTGCCAGCCCTGTCCGTCCGTCCGGCCCGTCCGCGCTGGTCGCACGGGTCGTCGCCGCGCTCCTGCTGCTCGGCGTGGTCGTCGTCGGCGTGCTGGCCGGGGCGGCACCGGCGTCGGCGCACGGCTTCAGCTCGGTGGTCTACGCGAAGGTGACGTCGACGGGGCCCACGGTGGTGCACGCGGAGCTCGGGCTCGAGTACGACCTGATGCTCGTGTCGGTCGCCACGAGCGAGCACGACGATGCGTTCCACACGCAGGGGCAGGCGGCCTGGGACGACGGCGACTTCCCCGGGATGGTGTCGGCGGCCGAGGCGCACACCGACGCGCTCGGGAAGTACGTCGTCGACCGCTTCTCGGTGACGGGGGCCGGCGGGCAGCGCTGCACGGCCGTGCTCGGGAAGACGGTGACGGTCGACCTGCAGGACGAGGTGCCGTACGCCCACGTGGCCGCGGACTTCACCTGCCCGGAGCCGTCGGAGACGCAGACCGGACACGTCGTGACGTCGCGGCTCTTCCCGGACAGCGAGTCCTTCGTCCGGGACACCAAGACGATCGTCACCTACGACGTCGACGCGAAGCAGGGATCGGCGACGCTCGACGCCTCGCAGCCGTCGTTCTCGACCGAACAGTCGGCCGGGCAGCGCTTCTGGGAGTTCTTCCGCCTCGGTGCCGAGCACCTGCTGACCGGGATCGACCACATCCTGTTCCTCGTCGCGCTCATCGCCGGGTCACGGCGCCTGCGCGAGGTGGTCTACACCGCGTCGGCGTTCACGATCGCGCACTCGATCACGTTCATCCTCGCCGCGCTCGGGGTGGTGAGCCCGCCCGCGATCGTCGTCGAGCCGCTCATCGCCCTGTCCATCGCCGCCGTGGCCGGCTGGTACCTGTGGCGGCTCTGGCGGCGCCGGTCGCGGGCCGACGAGCTCGTGGTCGGTGGACACGGGCACTTCTCGCTGGACCGGGCTGGCTGGACGCGCCTGGCCGTCGTGTTCGCGTTCGGGCTCATCCACGGACTCGGGTTCGCCGGGGCGCTGGGCATCCACGAGGCGTTCTCGTGGCAGCTGCTCGTGTCGCTCCTCGTCTTCAACGTCGGCATCGAGGCGGTGCAGCTCGCGATCATCGTCATCGTCTTCCCGCCGCTGTCCCTCCTGCGTCGGAAGGCCCACCGGGTCTCGCTCTGGGTCACCGGGGTCGTGACCGCCGGGGTGTTCGTGATGGGGATGATCTGGTTCGTCGAGCGGCTCGCAGCGGGATGACCACGACTTGTCACTCAGCGTTTACCAAGACGTTTTGCAGTGCATGCAGAGTCTTCCGTGCTGCACCATCCCACGTCTGAGAAACGGACCACCATGAGTCTCCTGTCCGGCGCCAACACACGGCGCAGAACCACCACCCTCCGCGTGTGCGGAGCCGTCGTCGGGGCCGCGCTCATCGCCGGTGCCTCGATGGTCGGCACGAACGTCGCCTCCGCCGCGACGAACACCCCCACCACCAACATCTCCACCGGCGGCCCGATCCACATCCTGCTGGGCGTCGGTGCCACCGAGAGCCAGCGCATCGCCTCGTGGTACTTCCCGACGAACGTCGCGCAGTCGCTCGAGATCCAGAAGACCGCGTCGATGACCGACGGCGTCTTCACCGACGCCAAGTCGACGATCGCCGCGTCGAAGGCCGCGAACACCGCAGTCGACACGAGCACGACGGACTCGAACACGAAGAGCATCGACGGCATCGCCGCCGAGTCGGGCTACATCAACGCCCACGCCACGATCTCGGACCTCGAGCCGAACACCTCGTACACCTACCACGTCGGTGCGGCGGACGGATCGGCCTGGTCGGCGTCGTACACGTTCACCACGAAGAGCTTCTCCGGCGACTTCGACTTCCTGTTCTTCGGTGACCCGCAGATCGGTTCGTCGGGCTACGTCGACGACGACGGCGCGGGTTGGGCCGACACGCTGAAGTACGCCACGACGACCGAGCCGGACGCCGAGCTCCTGGTCTCCGGTGGCGACCAGATCGAGCACGCCAACAACGAGTACGAGTGGGGTGCGTTCGCCGACAGCAGCGACGTCCTCAAGCGCTACCCGTGGGCCTCGACCATCGGCAACCACGACGTCGGCGGCAAGGCGTACGAGCAGCACAACCAGGTGCCGAACTCGCTCAAGGTGCCGGACTTCTACCCGGGCGGCAACACCACCGCGAACTCGGGTGGCGACTACTGGTACATGTACAAGGGCGTCCTGTTCATCGACATCAACTCCAATGCCTACGCGGCTGGTTCGGACGCTGCCCACGTGAACTACGTGCGCGACGTCATCACCCGCTACGGCGACGACGCGAAGTGGACCACGCTGGTCTACCACCACTCGATCTACTCGCCGGCCGACCACGCGAACGACAAGGACAACCAGCAGCGCCGGTTCGACTTCACGCGTGCGTTCTCCGACATGGGCGTCGACCTCGTCCTGCAGGGTCACGACCACTCCTACTCGCGGAGCTACGCGATCAAGAACGGCAAGAAGGCCAACGTCAACGAGCAGCCTGCAGCTCCCGAGGTCTTCTCCGGCCCCGGCGGCGTCATCTACATGACGGCCAACTCGGCGTCCGGCTCGAAGTACTACGACCTGACCGCTCCGGACGCCACCCAGAGCGGCTACGGCGCAGACCCGCTCGACCCGACGGGCAAGCGCCACTGGGCCAACTCGGTCGAGAACCAGGAGCACGTCCGCTCCTTCGTCAAGGTCTCGGTCACCGACGAGAAGCTCTCGGTGCAGGACATCCGCGCCGGCGACTGCACCACGCTCAACTCGGCGGTCCAGCACGGCAACGTCGACAGCTGCGGCGTGACGCTCCAGCCGACCGCCACCGCCGACCCGGCTGCGATCGGTTCGACCGTCGACCAGTTCGACCTGCACGCCACGCTGCCGGCGACCACCACCACGCTCGCGGTCTCCGCCGCGTCGCAGCCGTACAAGACGGCCAAGCCCGTCACGGTCACCGCGACCATCGCCGGTGGCATCGGCAAGCAGCAGGGCACGCTGACGGTCTCGGACGGCAAGAAGGTCCTCGGCACCGTCCCCGTCAAGAACAGCACCGCCACCATGACGCTCCCGAGTGCCCTGGCCATCGGCAAGCACTCGCTCACGGCCAAGTTCGTCAACGCGGACTCGACGTTCTCCGGCACGAACTCGGCGACCGCGAAGGCCGTCACCGTCACCGTCACGAAGGCCCCGTCCCACACGGCGCTCAAGTACAGCCCTGGCAAGGCGACCGTGGAGGTCAAGGCCACGGGCTTCACCGTGAACGGCACCGCACGGATCTACCAGGGCACGAAGCGCCTGGCGACCGTCACCGTCAAGAACGGCAAGGTCACCTCGGCGCTCACGCTGAAGAAGAAGGGCACGCACAAGCTGCACGCCGTCTTCGCCGGCACGAGCACCCTGGCGACGAGCACCAGCCCGGTGCAGTCGATCGTCATCAAGTAGCACCAGTGCACCAGCGAGGGCCCCGCGACTCCGGTCGCGGGGCCCTCGTGCGTCGTTCAGGACTGCGCGATGGTGAACGCCCGTTCGGTCGAGAGCTCGCCCGCGCGGTGGCGCGGTGGCGCGGTGGCGCGGTGGGGCGCACGATCGTCATCCGCGACGAGAGCCGGTCGATCTCCTCCCGGAGCACCCGCTGACGACGCCCCGTCCGCCGAAGTGCGGACTGGTGCGGCCCTCGAACGAGGGTCAGGATGCTGACCAGTTGCACAACGCAACGGGTCAGGTGCTTCCCCCCGACAGAGGAGTCGTCATGAAGAAGTCCATCGCAGCCGCGTTCGCCGCCGCGGCCGTCATCACCGCGGGCGTGTTCGCCGCGTCACCCGCCTCGGCACTGCCGGCCAGCACGAAGGTCGTCGGCGGCGAGAAGGCCCCCACCACCTCGTGGGCGGTCCAGCTCGAAGCGTCGGGCGGCTCCATCCCGTCGGGCTACGTCAGCAACTGCACCGGCGAGCAGATCAACGCCTCGTGGATCCTCACCGCCCGTCACTGCATCGACGGCATCGGTGCGATGAACGTGTACCACTCCAACTCCACGACCAACCGGGGCACCGCCGTCGCCGTCGACCGCGTCAGTGCCTCGCCCGCGGGCGACATCGCCCTCGTCCACCTGCGGACCGCCTACTCGCTGTCCACCTACGCGCCCCTCGACCTCACCGCGACCGCCAAGTCGAGCGGGACCGGCACCATCCAGGGCTACGGCCTGCGCGCGAACGCGACCCAGTCCGACGGGCTCTACCAGGCCACCGTCTCGCTCACCGGTGCGAGCACCGACGCGTACAGCGGTCGTGCCCAGCACCTCACGGGAGTGACCGGCGCCTCGAACCACGGCGACTCCGGCGGCCCCCTGCTCGTGAACGGCAAGGTCGTCGCCGTCTGCTCCACCGGTGACAGCGCCGACCCCGGTGCCGACACCAAGGCCGGCTCGAACTACGCCCTGCTGTCGCAGGCCTCGTCCTGGATCAAGACCACGGCGGGCGTCTGAACCAACAGGCGGACGGGAGGCCCGTGGCGACGTCGCCACGGGCCTCCCGTCCGTCATCAGCCGCGTCCAGAGCGGCTGGTCGCCCCCCCCGCGCTGGGTCAGGAGTTGTCGATCACGCGGACGAAGTCGATCTTCATCTGCTGCGGGAACTGCGTCGTGCCGTCCGGGTACCCGGGCCAGCTGCCGCCGACGGCGAGGTTCAGCACGATGAAGAACGGCTTGTCGAAGACCCACGGGTTGCCACCCGTGTCGGCCGGCGTGACCGTCTTGTAGGCGACACGGTCGACCGACCAGGTGATCGATCCGGGCTTCCAGTCGACCGCGAACGTGTGGAACGTGTCCGCGAACGACCACCCCTGTGGGTGCTGGTAGCTCGACGTGATGCCCTGGCCGCCGGAGTACCCGGGCCCGTGGACCGTGCCGTGCACCGTCGCCGGCTCGTACCCGACGTTCTCCATCACGTCGACCTCGCCGGAGTTCGGCCAACCGACCTGGGGCAGGTCGGAGCCGAGCATCCAGAACGCCGGCCAGATGCCCTGGCCGCGGGGAATCTGGATCCGGGCCTCGACGCGGCCGTACCGGGGCGTGTACTTGCCCTGCGTCGTGAGTCGGGCGCTGGTGTACGAACCGTCGGCCTCACGCTTCGCCGTGATGACCAGGTTGCCCTGCCCGTCGAGCGCCGAGTTGTCGCGCGAGTCCGTGTAGTCCTCGAGCTCGTTGTTGCCCCAGCCGCCGCCGCCGGTCTCGTTCGTCCAGGCCGATCGATCCGGTGCGCTGCCCGCGGCTCCGTCGAAGTCCTGCGACCAGACCACGTCGCCGCTCGCGGCGTTCGCGGGGTCCGCTCCCTGCAGGACGGGGCCCGCACCGAGTGCGAGGGCCGCCGCTCCGGCGACCGTGAGAGCGACCAGTCGCCGCTTCCGCGTGGTGTGCATCATCGGTCCTCCCGGGATCAGTTGTACGAGGCGACGCGGTTCGGGGCGGTGTTGCCCGCTGGCGTCGGCACCGCACCACCCACGCCGTTGATGACGCTCGAGATGGTGCCGGTGTCGCCGAGCGAGACCGTGACCAGGCCGTGCGCGCGGACGCCAGCGGTCTGCGGGACCTCGAACGCCCGGTCGGCGTGCACCGCGGGGTTCGTGTTGAAGAAGCAGTAGACGCCGCCGCCCCAGATCTCGTGGCTCGTCACGTTCGCGGCCACCTTGTAGGCGGCGTATCCGGCGCCGGTCGGGCTCTGCCACGAGGCGTTGTCGGGCACGTCGTAGGGCATCTCGTTCTGGAAGAAGATCGTCTTGCCGTTGTTGCCGTTCCACTGCACTTCGTACTTCTGGTAGTGCTCGACGAACAGCCCGGTGGCGAGGACGTCGTTGCCGTTCACCTCGACGCCGGTCGCGCCGGTGTTCACGGTCCATCCGGTCGGCGCGCCGCCGTGGTCCGCGCGCCAGGCCCAGATGTGGTCGATGAGCGTGTCGTCGGCGTTCACCTGCAGCGTGGTCGAGGCCTTGCCCTGCACGCTCGAGCCGACGCGGAAGAAGACGTCCTGGATGCTCTGCGGGTCGCCGGCGTGGTCGACGTGCGACCCGGACGTGCCGAGGCGGACGAGCTGCGCGCTGTTCTGGGTCCCGGCATCGACGACGAGGTTCGAGACGTTCACCCCGGCGACGTCGGTCGAGGTCAGGACGGCGTTGCCCTTGGTCGGCACGAGCGTCGGGAACCCGATGCCCGTCACGACGGTGTCCGCCCGGGTGACGTTGATCGCCGCGTCGAGCTGGTAGGTGCCGGGTGTGAAGAAGAGGTTCAGCCCCTGGGCCAGCGCGCCGTTGATCGTCGCCGCCGAGTCGCCCGGGTGGGCGACGTAGAAGTTCCGCATCGGGATGTCGGTGCCGCCGGTGTTCGGCCACGTGACGCCGCTCGAGTTCTGCCGCAGCGACGGGACGAACACGTGGTACTTGTTCGACGAGTCGACGTACAGGTACGGCTTCTCCCGTGTCGTCGGGGTGGTTGCGAGCGTGGTGTAGCTCTTCGAGAAGTCGTTCGCGGGGGCGTCGTTCACGCCCGAGAACGTCATGTTCCAGTTGCCGCCCTGCCACGAACCGATCGTCGAGTTCCGGGTGTACCACTGCTGCTGCGACCCGGACGTCACGGTGCCGTCGACCTTGGTGTCGGCGATGTAGCCGCCTGACGAGTACCCCTGGCCACCGTCCTGGTTCGACGGTCCCATCGTCAGGTTCCCCTTGATGTGCACCCGACGCATCGGCGCGGCCTGCGAGACCGCCCACCGGTCGGTGCCGCCCTCTGGCACGATCGCCACGTTCTCGACCGACCGCCAGAAGTTCTGCGTCGCGTTCTTCTCGTCCCCGGCGTTCCATCCGGAATCGACGTTCACGGCACCGTTGATGGTCACGTCGTCGGGGTTCTTCCCCAGACCGGCGACCGATGTGTAGAAGCCCAGGTTCGCCCAGACGCGGCCGTAGTTGCCGGGCTTGAACAGGAACGCGTACCGCTGCGTGCCGAACTGCGCGCTCGTGCTGCGGAGCTGACCGGTGAAGGCGGCGTCGACGTCGGCCTGGATGGTCGACGCGGGCACCGAGGGGTCGTAGATCTTGACGTTGCTCCCGAAGTCCGGGGTGTCGCTCGTCGTGACCGCCTGGGCGGAGATCGCGGGGACGAGGGCCCCCACGACACCGGCGCTCAACGCGATCGCGACGAGTTGCTTCATCCGTCGTTGCATGATGCTCGATTCGTCATCGTGCGGCGTCGTTGCCACACGGAACAGACCGTAGACCTGTCGGAGCGCGCAGACAGTCGGACGAAATGGGGACCAGTGGCGGTCCCTGTTCGCAGCGGACCGACCCCGGCGCACGACGCTGAACGCGCGTCCACGCGCGACGACGACAGTGGAACGCATGAGCCAGTACGACAAGCGCGATCCGAACACCCTCTACCCGGCCCCGCCGTACCCGGAGCAGGAGCAGTCGCTGCCGGGTGCCGCGTGGAAGATGGACCCGAAGCCCGACCACGGTGAGGAGAGCTACGTCGGCCGGGAGCGGCTGACCGGCTACCGCGGCATCATCACCGGCGCCGACTCCGGCATCGGTCGCGCCGCCGCCATCGCCCTCTCGCGTGAGGGCGCCGACCTGGTGCTGTCCTACCTGCCGGACGAGCAGGAGGACGCCGAAGAGGTCCGCGACCTGCTCGAGTCAGAGGGACGTCGCGCCGTGCTCTTCCCCGGGGACATCTCCGACGAGCAGTACTGCACGGACCTGGTGCAGAAGGGCGTCGACGAGTTCGGCGGTCTCGACACCCTGGTCATGGTCGCCGGCCGGATGGACAGCAACGAGGACATCCTGACCCTCGACACGTCGATGTTCGACTCGACGTTCAAGACCAACATCTACTCGCTGTTCTGGCTGACCAAGGCAGCGGTGCCGCACCTCGAGCCCGGCTCCACGATCGTGACGACCGGTTCGATCCAGGCATCGACGCCCTCCGCCGACAAGATCGACTACGCCGTGTCGAAGGGTGCGATCAAGCTCTTCACCGAGGCCGTCGCCCAGCAGCTCGCGCCGAAGGGCATCCGCGTGAACTCCGTCGCCCCCGGACCGGTGTGGACGCCGCTGCAGCCGGGCTCCGACGACGCTGAGACGGTGTCGCACTTCGGCGAGACGTCGCCGTTCGGCCGCCCCGGACAGCCCGCCGAGCTCGGTGCCGCGTACGTGCACCTGGTGAGCCCGGAGTCGAGCTACCAGTCCGGGTCGACGATCACGATCGCCGGCGGAACGCCCGCGTTCTGATCGGCGTCGTGACAGACGAAGGAGACCACGTGTCAGGAGTGACGCACACCGTGCTGGTCGAGTGGGACGGAACGGACCGGTCGTCCGAGGCCGACGCCCTGTCCCGCGAGCACCTACCGCGGATCGACGGTGTCGAGTCCGTGCAGTCGGGGACGAGCGTGAGCACCGAGGGGCTCGAGGGCGGGTTCCAGTGGATGCTCGTGGTGCGGTTCCGCGATCGGGCAGCGCTCGCCGGCTACCTGCCGCACCCGGAGCACCGTCCGGTGGCCGAGTTCATCGGCGGGGCGAGTGCCCGGGTCGTGGTGTTCGACGTCGAGGACGCTGCGTAGCCGGCAGCGTCTCCGTCCGAACGGGTGCGCGCCGTGCGGGCCGCACGACCGAAGTGACCGCGAGCCGCACGAACTCACGGTTCGCAGTCACTTTGGTCGTGCGAAGCGCGTCCGCACCACGCCCGGCTCCCTCCGCAGTGTCCGACTACTCCACCAACGACTGCGTCCCGAGCACGATCGCCAGCGCCAACCGCTCGGCGTCCACCGACCCCGGCACCGCCGTGTACGCCAGGATCCGCAGGTCCTCGGGCCCGACCACCAGGGTGTCGCAGTCGAGCGTGATGAGCCCGACGTCGGGGTGGTCGATCACCTTGCGGCGGGCCGTCTCGCCCAGGGTCGTCGCACCCGAGTCCCACAGCTCGACGAACCGCGGGCTCGCCGCCCGCAGGTCGCGCACGAGCTGCTGCAACTGCCGGTCGAGCGGGTAGCGGGCCGCGGTCATGCGGAGTCCGGCGACCAGGTTCTCCTCGAACGCCGCCTGTTCCGCGGGTGTGTGCACGGCGCGGCTGCCGGCACCGACCAGGTGCCGCCATGTGGTGTTCCGCTCGTTCCCGCGCATCCCGCCGATCGGCCCCATCAGGGCTTCGTGCGGAGCGTTGGTCACGAGCAGGTTCCCGGCGGCGTCGAGCACCGCGACCGGGGTGTCCGCCAGCCGGTCGAGCAGCCGCTGCACGCTCGGCGGGATCCGCGACGGCACGACGTCCGCGCCCGGGGCCGCGTGCCCGGCGAGCCGGTACAGCAGCTCGCGTTCGGCATCCGAGACCCGGAGGGCACGTGTCAGGGCCTCGACCACCTGGGCGGACGGCGACGTCGCGCGTCCCTGCTCCAAGCGGGTCAGGTAGTCGGCGGAGATCCCCGCGAGGCCCGCGAGTTCCTCGCGCCGCAGCCCCGCCGCCCGACGTCGCGGCCCGACGGTCATGCCGGCGGCCGCGGGGGTGACGTGGTCGCGGAGCCGTCGCAGGGTGTGCCCGAAGTCCGTGTCCGCCATGCCACCAGTCTGCGCGCACGTCGCGGCCGCGTCCTGGCCCCGCCAGTCCTACGACAACCGGGCGACTCCCTGCCGACTGCGTCGAGCGTGACGCTGGACCCATGACAACGACACTCATCACCGGCGCCACCCGTGGCCTCGGCAAGGAAACCGCCCGCCAGCTCGTCGCAGCCGGCCACACCGTCTGGATCGGCGCTCGCGACGCCGACCAGGGAGCGGCCGTCGCCGCCGAGATCGGCGCACGCTCCGTCCAGCTCGACGTCCGCGACGACGAGTCGGTCGCCGCAGCCTTCGCGCACATCGACGCGAACGGCGGCCTGGACGTCCTGGTCAACAACGCCGGCATCGCGATGTGGGGTCTGAACGGGCCGGACGCGCTCGCCGTCTTCGACACGAACGCCGTCGGCATCGTCCGCACGACCGAGGCCGCGCTGCCGATCCTGCGCCGATCGGAGCGCCCCCTCGTCGTCAACGTCGGGAGCGCGCTCGGCTCGTTCACGGCGGTCCACGACCCGGACAGCGCGGCGTCGACCGTGCAGGCCGCGGTCTACGGCGCGAGCAAGTCGGCCGTCTCGATGCTCACGGTGCAGTACGCCCGCATCGCATCCGAGGTGCGCTTCGTGGTCCTCGAGCCCGGCTACACGGCGACCGAGCTCGGCGGGGTGCCGAACCCGCACGGTCGCCCCGTCGAGGTGAGCGCGGCGACCGTCGCGGCCGCCGCGAGCGTGGGCCCGGAGGGCCCGACCGGCGTGTTCCTGGAGGACGGCCAGCCGCTCGGGTGGTGACGTCGTGACGGACGGGAGGCACGGTGCCAGCTGGCACCGTGCCTCCCGTCCGCCGTGCGGTCGCGTCTACAGCAGCTGGCGCGCGTTGGTCGACGCGAGGTCCAGCAGCTCGTCGCCGCGTCCGGACAACACCGTGCGGATGGCGTAGAGCGTGAAGCCCTTCGCCTGCTCGAGCGTGACCGCCGGGGGCATCGACAGCTCCTGCCGGTTCGCGCGCACCGAGACGAGCGCGGGGCCGTCGTGTGCGAGCGCGGCGGCCATCGCGTCCTCGAAGTCGTCGGACACGTCGACCTTGAAGCCCTTGATGCCGATCGCCTCGGCGACCGCGGCGAAGTCCGGGTTCTGCAGCTCCGTGCCGTAGTTCACGAACCCGGCGGCCTTCATCTCGAGCTCGACGAAGTTCAGCGACGAGTTGTCGAACACGACGATCTTCACCGGCAGCTTGTTCTGCACGATCGTGATGAGCTCGCCGAGCAGCATCGTCAGACCGCCGTCACCCGCGAGGGCGATCACCTGGCGGTCCGGGAACGCCGTCTGCGCACCGATCGCCTGCGGGACGGCGTTCGCCATCGTGCCGTGCACGAACGAGCCGATCAGACGACGCTTGCCGTTCATCGTGAGGTAGCGCGACGCCCACACCACGGGGGAGCCGACGTCCGGGATGAACACGGCGTCGTCTGCAGCGATCCGGTCGAGCACACGAGCGACGTACTGCGGGTGCAGCGGCTTCTTCCGGCCGGCTGGGACGGCCAGGTCGTCGAGCTTCTCGCGGGTCTTCCGGTAGTGCTTCAGGGCGTTGTCGAGGTGCGTCGTCGGGTGCGAACCGGTCAGCAGCGGGATGAGCGCGAGCGCGGTGTCCTTCACGGTGCCGACCAGGCCGATGTCGACGGGGTGCCGCCGGCCGAGCTGCGACCCGCGGATGTCGACCTGCACGTGCTTCGCCTTGGCGGGGAAGAACTGCTGGTACGGGAAGTCGGTGCCGAGCATGAGCACGACGTCGGCGTCCTCCATCGCGCGGTACCCGGACGCGAAGCCGAGCAGGCCCGTCATGCCGACGTCGTAGGGGTTGTCCCACTCGATGTGCTCCTTGCCGCGCAGGGCGTGCACGATCGGGGCCTGCAGACGCTCGGCCAGCGCGATGACCTCGTCGTGCGCCCCGGCGACGCCGGCACCGGCCAGGATCGTGACCTTGTCGGCACCGTTCAGCAGCTCGGCGGTGCGGAGCAGCTCGGCCTCGCTCGGCACGATGCGGGGCGTCGTGCGCTCGATGCGGGTGGTGCGGTCGTCCTTCGCCTCGGCGAGCAGCACATCGCCGGGGATCACGAGCACCGCGACCCCGCGCTTCTCGACGGCCTCGCGCATCGCGATCTCGAGCAGGCGGGGCATCTGGGTCGGATCGGCGACGTACTCGACGTAGACCGAGCACTCGCGGAAGAGCTCCTGCGGGTGGGTCTCCTGGAAGTAGCCGGAACCGATCTCGGCGGTGGGGATGTGCGCGGCGATCGCGAGGACCGGGACGCGCGACCGGTTGGCGTCGAACAGGCCGTTGACCAGGTGCAGGTTGCCGGGGCCGCAGCTGCCGGCGCAGACCGCGAGCTCGCCGGTCAGTTCGGCCTCGGCGCTCGCGGCGAAGGCGGCGGCCTCCTCGTGGCGGACGTGCTCCCACCGGATCGTGCCGTCCTTGCGCAGCGCGTCGGTGAAGCCGTTGAGGGAGTCCCCCGGCAGGCCGTAGACGCGGGCGACGTCGTTCTTGCGGAGGGTGGCGACGATGTTCTCGGCAACGGTTGGCATGCCTCCTGTCTACTCGCGGGCGGCTGCGCTGAGTGCTTTCAGAGGCTCGCAGGGCCCTCGGTCGGAGTCCGGGCTGGGACGATGGTCGGATGACCGACGCGCCGCTGCTCCGCCCCCGCCGACCGGAGTCCGACGGCACCGGGATCCTCGAGCCGTCGCCGTACCCGCTCGTCTCCGTCGCGATCGCGGTCATCGCCGTGGTCGTCATCACGCTCGTCGGGTTCGCCCTCGGCACGGTCGACCTCGGACTGTCGAAGGCTCTGAACGCCCTGCACACCGGCGCGATCGGGGTGTTCACCACCGCCGTCTACCACGTCATCAGTCCGGGTCCGGCGATCGGGATCACCGTCGTCGTCGTGGCCGTGATCTGGTGGCGCACCCGGAGTCTCCGCCCGGCCCTGGCCTTCGGCGGCACGATCGCCATCACGTGGGTGCCGTCCGCGGTCGTGAAGGAGATCGTCCACCGCGCCAGGCCCGACGTCGCCGTGCTGCCGCACCCGTTCCCCGTGCAGCCCGACCCCGGGTACCCGAGCGGGCACACCGTCTACATCACGGCGTTCGTGATCGCGCTGATCTGGCTGTTGCGCGAGACCCGGTGGCACCGGCTCGCACGCACGCTCGGGGTCGTCGCGATCGTGGTGGTGTTCTTCTCGGTGTCGATCGACGCGGTGCACTACCCGACCGACGCGGTGGCCTCGATCCTGTGGGCGCTCGCCGTGGCCCCGGGGGTGCGGGTGGTGTGGGTCGACTGGCTCATGCCGCGGATCCCGTTCCTGCGGGGGCGGTAGTCGACGGGGCTGCTGACTCGGAACGACGTCCTCGTTGTCGTGCGACGTCGATGAAGTCGTTCCGGGTCGACCCCGACCGGGTCAGGCCAGGCGGGTGCGACCCCGGGCGACGAGCAGTGCCACGACGGCCACCACGGCGGACGCGAGCATCACGATCGCCAGCGGTGCCGCCGTCGCCGAGCCGCCGATGCTGACGAGCGGGGACACCAGCGCCGCGAGCCCGAACTGCAGCGCACCGAGCACGGCCGACGCGCTCCCGGCAGCGGCGGGGACCGCACCGAGCGCCAGCGCCGTGGCGTTGCCGAGCACCAGGCCGAGTGAGCCGACCGCGGTGAACAGCGGGACGGCGAGCCAGAACACCGGCGCCGCGAAGACGACGAGCAACGCGAACGCCACCGTCGACGCGAACACCAGGGCGATGCCGAGCGACAGCACGCCGGTGACCGAACGGGTCTCGGTGAGCTTGGCGGACACGATGCTCACACCCGTCAGGGCGAGCGCGTTCAGCCCGAAGGCCAGGCCGTAGCCGACGGTGCCGAGCCCGATCATGTCCTGGTACAGGAACGGCGAGGCCGAGATGTAGGCCATCATCACGGCGAACGCGAAGCCGAACACGGCGATGTAGCCGAGGAAGGTGCGGGAGCGCAGCGCGCGGAGCGGCGAACCGGAGCCCTTGCGCTCCTCGCGCAGCACGTCGCGGTGTGCCTTCAGGTGGGTCTCGCGGATCACGGCGAGCACCGCGACGAGCATGACCACGGACAGACCGAGGACGATCGACAGCAGTCCGCGCCAGCCGATCGGGCCGGTGAGCAAGCCGCCGAGCAGCGGAGCGACGACCGGGGCGACCCCGCCGACGATCATCATGAGCGAGAACGCGCGGGCTGCGGGCTTGCCGGTCGCCAGGTCGGAGATGACCGCACGGCTGATCACCATGCCGGCCGCACCGCCCAGGCCCTGCAGGAGTCGGGCCGCGATGAGCACGCCGATGTTCGGTGCGAACACGGCGGCGACGCTCGCGAGGACGCACAGTGCCGCGCCGGCGATGAGCGGCGGCACGCGGCCGAACCGGTCGGACAGCGGGCCGAAGACGAGCTGGCCGGCCGTGACACCGACCAGGAACGCGGTCAGCGTGAGCTGCACGGTGGTGGCGCTCGCACCGAGCTCGGTGGTCATCTGCGGGAAGGCCGGCAGGTACAGGTCGGTGGCGAAGGGGGCGACGGCGCTGAGCAGGCCGAGCACCAGCAGCAGCGGGGTCGTGATGCCCTGCTGCCTGGTCGTGGGTGTCGCGACGTGCGCGCGGATGGTTCCGGTGTCCGTGGTCATTGTTATGAAAGCATAACTCATTGCCGATCCTCGGTACAGTACGGACATGCACTCCGCCGTGTCCGACCACGTCCTCGCCGACCTCGCCGACCTCGCCGACGTCGTGCTGCGGATCTCGCGGGAGATCGACCCGCACGGCGCCGGGGCGCTCGACATCGTGCCGCTCACCGGGACCGAGGCGCTCGTGATGCGCTGGGTCGACCGCAACCCCGGCACCTCGCCGAGCGCGACGGCGGAGGCGACCGCACTCAAGCGCAGCAACCTCAGCGTCGCGCTGCGCTCCCTGGTGTCGAAGGGGATGGTCGAACGGCGGCAGGACCCGGACGATGCGCGGACCGTGCAGCTGCACTCGACCGACGTGGCACGGGAGAGCATCGGACGCCTCCGCGCGCACTGGGCCGGCAAGCTCCGCGACGCGCTCGGCGACGACGACGCCGGGTTGCCCGGGGCGCTCGCGCTGCTCGACCGGATCGACGAGGGGCTCCGCGGGGTCTAGTCCTGCGGCGCGTCGTCCTCGATCGGCAGCAGCCGCCGAGCGCCGTGTCCTTCGTCGCCGAGCGTGTCGCCCGGGTTCACGACCGAACACGCCCCGAGCGAGACGCAGCCGCACCCGATGCACTGCGTCATCTCCTGCTGCAGCCGCTCGAGTTCCAGCTGGCGGGCCCGGAGTCGTGCACGCCACCGCTCGTGCAGTCGGTTCCAGTCGCGCAGGGACGGCATCCGGTCGGCCGGCAGCGTGCCGAACTGCTCGGCGACCTCGCTGAGCGGGATGCCGAGGCGCTTCGCCACCTGGATGATCGCGATCCGCCGTTCGACGTGTCGCGGGTACATCCGCGTGCCGCCGTCGGTGCGCTCGGGCCGGATCAGGCCCTTGCGCTCGTAGAAGTGCAGGGCCGACGCGGCGACGCCGGTGCGTCGGACGATCTCGCCGATCGGGAGGAGGTCGGTCGGGCGGGGCGGCTGGATCTCGACCATGGTCGAGATCTTACGGTGGCTCGGACGGGAGGCCCGTGGCGGGCCCGCCACGGGCCTCCCGTCCGTCCGTCGGTCACGTCTACCGCTGCTGGAACGACTCCCAGAGCAGGAACGCGGTGAACAGCACGAACGGCGTGCACGCCACCACGTTGAGCCACCGGTGCTCGACGACCACCGCGACGAACTCGCGCAGGAACGCGCTCGGCACGTAGTACGGCGCCGTCCGCGAACCCACCACCTGTGCCGGCAGGTCGAGCCGCCGGGCCAGGGTGGCGGCGCGGAGCACGTGGTAGTCGTTCGTGACCACGACGACCTGACCGTCGCGCCCGGCCTCGGTCTGGACGGCGCGCGAGAACCGCAGGTTCTCACGGGTGTTGCGTGACTCGGTCTCGGGCCGGACGTCCTCGGGATCTGCGCCGTTCGCCAGCAGGTACTCGGCCATCGCGGTGCCCTCGGGGCGAGGCTCGTCGTCGCCCTGCCCGCCGGAGGGGATCAACAGTGGCCGGCGCCCGGCGGCCCGCTCGGCGCGGTAGACCACGAGCGCCCGGTCGAGACGGCTGCGGAGCAGGGGCGGCACCTCGCCACGGATCAGCCCGGAACCGAGGACGACGATCGCGTCCGGCACCGTCCCGTGGCGCATCCGGCCGTAGACCACGGAGTACACGGCGAACGCGACGAGGGACACCGCGAAGTACCCGCAGACGAACACCATCAGCACGGCGACCGCGATCCGGGTGCCGTCCCAGAGCGTGAAGCCCTCGCCGCTGGCGGACACGAACAGGGCGATGGCGACCGCGGGCAGCACGAACACGAGCACCCCGGCGACCAGCGACAGCGTGTTGCCGAGACTGCGCCCCTCGGAGCGGAGCATCTGGAAACCGTTCGCGATGAGGGCCACGCCGAGGACGGCGACCGCGAGCGGGACGAGCAGGAACACGATGCCGACGACCAGGCTGAACCCCGGTACGACGATCGTCAGGGCGGACACGGCCGTGGCAAGTGCGAAGAACGCCGCTGCCGTCAGGAACACGCCGTTCCGGAGCATCCGCGGGTCGCGCCGCCGCCCCACCAGGTAGAGCACGAGGAACACCAGGGCGAAGACGGGCGCTGCGCCCAGGGCGGTCATCGGTCGGCCGAACGGAGCGCGGTCATGCGCTCACGGTACCGGCCGGGGATCAGGAGACCGCCCCGTGCCGGTGAGTCGATCATGCACCCGCTCGCGCGTGCTGCGCTCGTCCGATGGTGCCGGTGGCAGGCTCGGTCCATGACCTACATCGCCAGCGACGACCGCTACGACTCGATGACCTACCGCCGCACCGGCCGCTCGGGCCTCGACCTGCCGTTGCTCTCCCTGGGGTACTGGCACAACTTCGGTGACGACGTGCCGTTCGAGACGCAGCGCGCGATCAGCCGTCGGGCCTTCGACCTCGGCATCACCCACCACGACCTGGCGAACAACTACGGTCCGCCGTACGGAGCCGCCGAGGTGAACTTCGGGCGCCTGATGCGTGAGGACTTCCGGCCCTACCGCGACGAGATGATCGTGTCGACCAAGGCCGGCTGGGACATGTGGCCGGGGCCGTACGGTCAGGGTGGCGGTTCACGGAAGTACGTGCTGGCCTCGCTCGACCAGTCCCTGCAGCGGACGGGTCTCGACTACGTCGACGTCTTCTACTCGCACCGACTCGACGCGTCGACCCCGCTCGAGGAGACGATGGGCGCGCTGCACACCGCGGTCCAGCAGGGCAAGGCGCTGTACGTCGGCATCTCGTCGTACGACGCGGAGCGCAGCCGTCAAGCGGCCGCGATCCTGCGCGACCTCGGCACGCCGCTGCTCATCCACCAGCCGTCGTACTCGATGCTCAACCGCTGGATCGAGACCGAGGGGCTGCTCGACGCCGCAGGCGAGCACGGCTTCGGCGTGATCGGCTTCACCGCACTGGCGCAGGGCCTGCTCACCGGCAAGTACCTGGACGGGGTGCCGTCGGACTCCCGAGCCGCCGCCGGCAAGTCGCTCGACGCCTCGAGCATCACACCAGAGGTCGTCGGGCACCTCCGAGCGCTGAACGACGTCGCCGCCGCTCGTGGACAGTCCCTGGCGCAGCTCGCACTGGCCTGGGCGCTCCGGGACGAGCGGGTGACCTCGCTCGTGATCGGGGCGTCGAAGGTGTCGCAGCTCGAGGACAACGTCGCGGCGCTGGCGAACACCTCGTTCACCGACGAGGAGCTCCGCACCATCGACCAGCACTCCGTCGGCATCACCGACGTCGACCTGTGGGCGGGAGCGCGTGCCGGCGAGGTCTCCTGACCGCGGACCTACGAGCGGTGCGGTGCCGCACCCACCGGGGTGCGACCGCGGAGTCGCTCGCGACTGAGCGCCGGCAGCGCGAACCCGGTGTCCCGCTCGAGCACGTGGGTGCCCGGCGCGACGATCGCGTCGATCGCGTCGAGCAGCCCGTCGTCGAGGACGATCTCGGACGCCTGCACGTAGGCGTCGACGTGCGACACGGTGCGCGGCCCGATCACCACCGAGGACACGTCGGGGTGTGTCAGGGCGAAGGCGACCGCGAGCTCCGACACCGTGAAGCCGGAGTCGTCGGCCAGGCGTCCGAGCCGGTCGGCGACCTCGAGCTTCCGACGGTTCCGCGGGGCGCCGATGTCGTACGCGTCCGGTTGTTCGTCGACGTGCGGTGAGCGTGGTTGGACGGTGCCGGCGCGGTAGGTCCCCGCGAGCCAGCCGCCGGCGAGGGGCGCTCCGGCCAGGACCCCGAGGCCGAAGCGACGGGCGACCGGGAACACCGAGCGCTCCGCCGTGCGGGTGAGGATCGAGTAGGGGACGTGCGTCGCGGTGGCGCTCTTCGCCCCGGACCGGAGCCACTGCGCCTCGACGAGTTCCTCGGCCGGGAACCCGGGGAGGCCGAAGGCGCGGATCTTGCCCTGTGCGACCAGGTCGGCGAGGGCGTCGAGCGTCTCGTCGAGCGACGTCGCCGGGTCCGGCAGCGCCGGCTGGTACAGGTCGATGACGTCGGTGCCGAGTCGCTGCAGGCTCCGCTCCACGGCACGGAACATCCACCGCCGCCCGTTGCCCCGGTGCGCCGGGTCCTGGTCGACCGGGGCGCCGAACCGCACCGACAGGAACACGTCCTCGCGCCGTCCGCCGATCGCCGCGCCCACCGCGGTCTCGGCCAGGCCCGCGCCGTCGGCGTCCGAGACGTCGACCGACGTCACGCCGCGGGTGAGTGCCTCGAGCACGAGGGTCACACCGGCCGACGGGTCGTTGGCCGCGACGCCGGCGACGGCACGCGTCCCGAGCGTCAGCGAGCTGACGGGCGCCCCCGTGCGCCCCATGCGTCGCTGTTCCATGCGCGCCACGATATGGGCCGTGCGGGCCGCAGGACGGTCCGGTGACGAAGCATTACCCCTGGCCCCGACCGGAACGGTTGGTACGATGGGCGCAGTTCTGAAACACGCAGTGTGTATCTACCGGCCGCCGGCTCCCCGGCGGACAACGGCGGCACCCGATGGGTCCGCCCCCGCCGAACCGGGCCGGGCCGAGAAGGCACACCCCCATGCTCCACACCAGTCCCTCCCCGTCCGCGCCCGCCCCGGAGCGCACGGCCACCGCGACCGCCGGAGACGCCTCGCTCGTCTCCCTCGCCGGACGCTGGTACTTCCCGGTGGCGTTCATCGCCCGCCTGCCGTTCGCCATGATGGTCGTCGGGGTCCTCACCCTCGTGGTGGCGGCGCGTGACTCCGTGGCCCTCGGCGGCGTGAACTCCGCCTCGGTCGGCATCGGTGCCGCGGTGTTCGGACCGATGGTCGGCGCCGCCGCGGACCGGTTCGGCCAGCGTGCCGTGCTCGTCCCCGTCGGCCTCGTCAACGCGGCGCTGCTCGGCGCGTTCCCCTTCGTCGTCAGCGGCAGCGCGCCGGACCTGGCCGTGCTCGCGATGGCGTTCTGCATCGGGGCGTCCGCGCCCCAGGTCGCGCCGATGTCCCGTACCCGGCTCGTCGCCATCATCGCGCAGCGCATGCGGCCGGCCCGCCGCGAGAAGACCCTCAGCGGCACGATGGCGTACGAGTCGGCCGCCGACGAGACCGTCTTCATCATCGGCCCGTTCCTGGTCGGCATCCTCGCCAGCGCGATCGCCCCGTGGGTCGCGGTCGCCGGCGCCTCGGCCCTGACCTTCGTGTTCGTGACCGCGTTCGCGCTGCACCCCACCGGCAAGCTCGTGCTCGGGCAGCACGAGGAACTGACCCAGGCCCCGGCGCGTCAGCTCCTGCGTCCGCGGCTCGTGGTGGTCGTCGTCGGGATCCTCGGCATCGGCCTGTTCTTCGGCTCGACCCTGACGTCGCTGACGGCGTTCATGGAGACCCACGGCGAGGCGTCCCAGGCCGGCCTGCTCTACGGCCTGATGGGCATCGGTTCTGCCGGACTCGCGCTCGGGTCCGCAGCGTTCCCGCGGTCGTTCGGCCTCGGCTGGCGCTGGCTCGTGTTCGGCGTCGTGCTGCTCGGCGGCGCGATCGCGTTCTCGCAGGCCGACTCCGTCGTGGCGGTCGGCATCGTCCTGGCGATCATGGGCGTCGGCATCGGCCCGACCCTCGTCGCCCAGTACAGCCTCGGTTCTGACCGTTCACCGGTCGGCCGGTCCGCGACCACGATGACGATCCTCGGTTCCGCCGTGATCGTCGGGCAGTCGATCGCCTCCGCCGTCACGGGCGACCTGGCCGAGCAGCACGGCGCAGCCGCGGCGATGGTCCTCCCCGCGGCCTCGGCAGCGGTCGTCGTGCTGGCGGCCGTCGTCAACCTGCTGCTGCGTCGCCGGACGGCTGCCTGAAGCAGATCGCACCGCGCCGATCGCGGTCTCCTTGGCGTCCGAGCCCTGTCGCCGTTCAGGGATGGCCGTCGCTGGTCCGACGAGCACGGCGTCGGACTTCCGGGACCACGAGCTCCGGCACAGCTCGAAGCATGAACTGGTCGAAGTCCGGGACGGTGAACGCTGCGTATCCGTGTTCGGGGGTGTACAAGAGGCCCATGTCGATCAGCTCCGCTCGAGTCGGCCCGAGTTGCGTGGACTCCCGCTTGAGGACTCGAGCAACATCGGCGGCCTTGTGCGCGTCCGGTCCGAGCTCCGCCATGGCCCGGAGGTAGGCGGTCTGCAATCCTGTTGCGCGGTCGAGGCGCACCCGGAAGAACGACCGGTCCAGTTTGGTGAGGTACCCCTCGCGAGCGGCGTCGATGTCGTCGGCGGTGATCTCCGGACCAGCGGCGATCTCCCAGGCCTGGTATCCGAGCTCCTGGAGGAAGTAGGGGTACCCCTTGGTGATCTCCAGTGCGAGGTCGACGGCGTCGGAAGCGAACGAGGCCTCCTCCAGCTCGGCCGGGCGGATGAGCGCCTCCCTGGCGTCGTCGTCGCCGAGCGAGTCGATCTCCGGGAACCTGAAGAGGCGCTCCGCGTAGGACTTCGCGTCGCCAGCGAGCTCGGCGATCTGGGGGAGCCCGGCGCCGACGAAGGTGATCGGGAGCTTGCGCTGGACTGTCTTGTGCAGGGCCTGGATCATGGCTTCGAGCTGCGCTGACCGCAGGAACTGTACTTCGTCCACGAGGATCGCGACGCCCCGACCGTGTTCCTGCGCAGCCTGTCCGAGCGCGACGAGGACGTCCGTCAGGTCCAGGGCGAGGTCGCCGTGATCAGCCAACCCCTCCGCCGGCTCGACATCCCAGGTCATCGACCATGTACCGGTGTGGTCCACGGACATGCCGAAGGCGGTCAGGACTTCGGCCGCCCGTCGCGCGCGATCCGTCCATCGCTTGCGTGGAGAGATCTGGAGCAGTGCCGACCGGAGGAGCGAGGCCATCGTCTGCCGGAACTGTCCATCGTCGTGCTTGCTCGCCTCGAGCTCGACGACCTCCCAGTTCGCCGTTCGTGCCAGCTCCGCGAACTCGTTGAGCAGCACCGTCTTCCCGACGCCTCGGAGCCCGGTCATGATCAGTGACTGGTCTGTACGCCCGCGGGCGAGCCGCTGGAGGAGCACTTCGAAAGCGCGGGTGTGTTCGAAGCGTCCCGCAACGATCTCGGGAGTCGCTCCGGCGTTCGGCGTGTACGGATTCCTCACGCTGTCCATGCGCCAGACCTTAGCGGATTTACCTCGTTTTAGTCATCGCAGATAAAATGGGATAACACTCGAAAGATCAGGACTCGGTGTCGTCGACCAGCAGGTCCTCGTGCCGGTAGTCGTCCGCCCGCAGCCCGGCGCGGGCGATCATGTGCGTCGAGACGGGCACCAGGAACAGCTGGAACACCATGATGGGCAGGACGACCCAGAACGCCGTCCAGGTCCCCACCGCGACGACGATCGCGGCCAGGGCGAACGCCAGCCCCAGCACCTGCGGCTTCGCCATGGCGTGCAGGCGGACGAGCGGGTCCGGGAACCGCACGATGCCGACCCCGGCGCCGAGGGACAGCAGCGAACCGATGAGCAGCAGGGCGAGCGCGATCCACGCCCGCACGCCGGCGCCGTCGAGGAACGCCTGGATCATCTCGGTCACGACTGCTCCTCTGCTTCTGCGGCGTGCTCGGGGGTGGTGACGGTGAGCCCTTCGTCGGACGGGTCCGACGAGGGCGTGACCGCACGGGCCACCGCAACGGTGGCGAACACGCTCGTCGCGGCGATCACCACGAGCACGGGGATCCCGGTCAGGTCGCGCCGGACCACCATCGACGCTGCGATCACCACGAGCACGGTCGTCAGGACCATGTCGGATCCGATCATCCGGTCGAGGATCGTCGGGCCGCGCACGATCCGGAAGACCGCGAGCGCGAGGGTGGCGCCGAGCAGCGCCAGGACCAGGGCGATGCCGATCCCCATGACGACGACGGCGGCGCTCATCGGGTGACCTCCGGCAGCGGTTCGGACAGTTCGGAGACGTCCTGCTTCGACCCCAGGGCACGGATCACCATGGCCTCGATGCCGAGGGCCTCGCGACGGGCGGCCTCGACCTGTTCGACCCGTTCGGTGTCGAGCACGTGCAGCAGCAGGCGCCGGCGCCGCAGGTCGACGTCGGCGACGTACGAGCCGGGCACCAGCGAGATCGCGAGGGTCGCCAGCGTGAAGGTCATCTCGGCGGTGGAGTGCAGCTGCACGAGCGTGATGGAGCTGCGGCGGACGCCCCGCGGGCGGAACGCGACCCAGGCGACCCGGAACGACGCCGCGATGACGAGCCCTGACCACACCACGAGGAACCGGACGGCGTGCACGATCGAGAACCGGGCTGACAGCGGGACCGGCGGCAGCGGCAGCGCCTGGGTGACCAGGAGCGCCACCACGATGCCGCAGAGCAGGGTCAGTGGCGTCCACGAGCCCCAGAGCAGGGCCCACAGGACGGTCAGACCGGCGACGAGTGGGACGTCGTACCGCCACGCCACCGCGATGCGGCGGGCGTTGGCGACGTGTCGGGTGTCGGTGTTCACCGGTCACCCCCGAGGACGGCCTGCACGTACCGGTCCGGCGACTCGAGCGACTCCGCTGCGCGGCTCGCGTACCCGTAGAGCGGTCCCGCGACCACGGTGAGGGCGACGGATCCGAGGACCGCGACCGTCGTCACGCCGACGAGCATGCGTGGCAGCCGGACCTTGGTCGGCGCTTCGCCGACCGTCTCGGTCGACCCGGTGGTCGGACGGGAGGCACTGCTCGCGTGGGGTGCGTCGGTGACCGTCACCGAGCCTCCCGGGTGGAAGGCCTCACCCGTCTCCTCGGAGACGGTCAGGGGGGCGGGTTCCGGCGACCGCAGGGCGGCGTGCGGTTCGGCGGTCGTCGCGTGCGGCGCCGCGGCCTCGGCCGCGGGCTTCGGCCGCCAGAAGGCGGCGTCCCACACGCGCATCAGCGCGTACAGCGTGAGGAGCGACGTGACCACGCCGGCGGCGATCGTGACGTACGCCAGCGGGGAGCCGTCCTCGGCGGCGGCGCGGAACAGCCCGAGCTTGCCGATGAAGCCGGAGAACGGGGGGATGCCGCCCAGGTTGAACGCCGGGACCAGGTACAGCGCGGCCAGCAGCGGCGCGGCCTTCAACAACCCGCCGAGCGATCGGGTCGACGTGGTCCCACCGACGCGTTCCATCAGGCCGGACACCAGGAACAACGTGGTCTGCACGACGATGTGGTGCACCGTGTAGAACACCGCGGCAGCCGTCCCCGCGACCGTACCGAGCCCGACACCCATCACCATGAAGCCGATGTGGCTGATGAGCGTGAAGGACAGCAGACGCTTGACGTCGGTCTGGGACACCGCACCGAGCACCCCGACGACCATCGTCAGCACAGCCACCACGAGCAGCACGTTGTTCAACTGCGGCCCGGGGAAGATCACCGTCTCGAGGCGGATGATCGCGTAGATGCCGACCTTCGTCAGCAGACCGGCGAAGACGGCGGTGACCGGGGCCGGGGCGGTCGGGTACGAGTCCGGAAGCCAGAAGGCCAGCGGGAAGACCGCCGCCTTGATGCCGAACCCGATGAGCAGCATGGTGTGCAGGAGCAGCTGCACGTGCTCGGGCAGGTCGGCGACGCGCTCGCTGATCTGTGCGATGTTGACCGTGCCGGTCGCGCCGTACACCAGGCCGATCGCAGCGAGGAAGATCGCCGACGCGATCAGGCTCGTGACGATGTACGTGGTGCCGGCCCGGACCCGCTGCTCGCTGCCGCCCAGGGTGATGAGCACGTAGCTCGCCACGAGCAGCATCTCGAACGCGACGTACAGGTTGAACAGGTCGCCGGCGATGAACGAGTCGAGCACGCCCGCGGCCAGCACGAGGTAGGTCGGGTAGAAGATCGTGACCGGGGCTTCACCGTCGTCGGCTGCGAGCCCCTGGCCGATCGAGAACAGCAGGACGATGAGCAGCACGCTGGCGCTCACCGTGAGGAGCAGGGCGCTCAGCCGGTCGACCACCAGCGAGATGCCGTACGGGGCGTCCCACCCGCCGACCTGCACGACGATCGTGCCGTGGTGGTCGACGAGCACCATGAGGGTCGCGGCGACGGCGAGTGCGACGACGAGCACCACGACGGTGATCGCGCGCTGCAGCTTCTGGTGCCGCAGGAGGCCGAGTGCAACGGCTGCGCCGAGCAGCGGGACGAGGACGAGGAGCGGGACGAGCCAGGTCATCGGGTCACTCCGTCCTGGTGCGGTTGGTGTTCGTGCGGATCGTCGGCGTCCTCGGGGGACTTCGGGTCGAAGTCGGCTTCGGGGTCGTCGTCGGGGTCGTCGCGCGGGCGGCCGATGGCGACGTCGGCTTCGTCGACCTCGACCTCGTCGGCGCGGGACAGCTGCCACGAGCGGTGGATGAGGGCGAGCAGGAACGCGCTGACGGCGAAGGTGATGACGATCGCGGTCAGCGCGAAGGCCTGGGGGAGCGGGTCGGTGATGCCCTCGGAGGACTTGCCGATCGGCGGGTTGCCGGCGGCGCCGGACATCACCAGCAGGAGCAGGTTCAGGGCGTTGCCGAGCAGCAGGAAGCCGAGCAGCATCCGGGTCAGGGACCGTTCGAGCAGCAGGTAGACGCCGCAGGAGAACAGCACGGCCATCGCGATCACGAGGACGAGGGTGACGGTCATGTGGCGCTCCCTTCCGGGGTGGGGGCCTCGAGGGTGTCGCGGACTGACCCCTCGGTGGTGTCGCGGGTGGGCGCCGAGGCGTCCTCGAGGCGTTGCCGGTCCACCTCGGCGCCGAGGCTGCGGAGGACGTCGAGCACCAGGCCGACGACGACCAGGTACACGCCGATGTCGAAGAACGTGGCGGTGACGAACTCGACGTGGCCGAGGATCGGGACGGTCGCCTCGAAGAACTCGGAGTACAGGGCTTCGCGACCGAAGAACAGCGGCACGATCGCGGTGATCGCCGCCGTCGCGACACCGAGCCCGAGCAGTCGACCGGCCCGGACCGGGGCGGCGGCGCCGAGTTCTGCCGGGCCGCCCGCCAGGTAGCGCGCCGCCAGCGCGATGCCGGCGACGAGGCCACCGGCGAAGCCGCCGCCGGCCGCGTTGTGCCCGGCGAACAGCAGGTAGACCGACAGGACGATGAGCCCGTGGAACAGCAGTCGGACCACGACGTCGAGGAGCGCCGAGCGGCCGGTCGGGATGGCGGCGCTCGTCGGCAGCCAGGCGCGCGGCTCGCCGTCGGTGCGCTGGCCGTCGGCCGTCAGGGTCTCCGGCAGGTCGCGGAGCCGGGGCAGCGTGTCCTCGCGGGAGTTCACGAAGATGAGGCTCGCGACGCCCGTGGCCGCGGCGACGACGACGGTGAGCTCACCGAGGGTGTCCCAGCCGCGCAGGTCGACGAGGGCGACGTTGACGACGTTGAGGCCGTGCCCGAACGAGCTCGTGAGCGCCGGTAGGTCCGGCCAGATCGGGTCGGCGGTGCGCGCCGAGGCGGCGACGATGACGACGACCGCCAGCGTGAGGCCGGCCAGCCCCGCGAAGAGCGCGCGCACGATGCGGAACCGGCTCGGGTTCGTCGTCGCGATGCGCGGGGGGAGCCGCCGGAGCACCAGGACGAACGCGATGAGGGTGACGGTCTCGACCACGAGCTGGGTGAGTGCGAGGTCGACCGCGCCGTGCAGCACGAACAGGACGGACATGCCGTAGCCGGTCACGCCCACCAGGACGGCGGCGGCGAACCGGGTCTTCGCGGTGAGGACGGCGATGGCGCCGACGGACATCACGATGACGACCGGGATCTGGCCCCACGAGTCGGAGAACCGGACGTGGAACTCCCACGGCCCGCCGAGCACGAGGTTCGCGAGCGCACCCGCCACGAACACCGACAGGATCACCGTCAGGTAGTAGGGGAGCGAACCCCGCTGGACACCGGCGGTCAGGCCCGTCGCGAACCGGTCGAGGCCGCGCATGAGGTGCCGGTAGGTGCCCGAGGCGCTCGGGAACCCGGCGAGCTGGTGCTGCAGTGCCTCGACCGGACGTCGGAGGGCGAACAGTGCGAGACCGCCGACCAGGGTGACGGCCGAGATGCCGAGCGCCGGTTCGAGGCCGTGCCAGAGCGCGAGGTGGGGCACTTCCTCGCCGGGGAGCGAGGCCATCGTCGCCGCGGGCTCGATACCGTGCGCGACGACCGGGGTCAGCAGGCCGAGGGCGAGACCGGTCAGCGCCAGGATCGACGGCACCACACCCAGGCCGTGCAGCGCGTGCGGTTCCGTCTGGGCGACGTCGGGCTTGCGGGCGAACGCTCCCCAGAAGAAGCGGAGCGAGTAGGCCACGGTGAGCACCGAGCCGAGCGTCACGCCGACGAGGGCGAACCATGCCCAGCCGGCGTCGGGACCGTGCAGCGACTCGGTGAAGCCGGTCAGCACGGCTTCCTTCGCGACGAAGCCGATCGTCGGCGGGATGCCGGCCATGGACACGAGCGCGAGGGCGGCCACGACGGCCAGCCACGGTGTCTTCCGACCGAGGCCACTCAGGCGCCCGAGGTCGCGGGTGCCGGTGGTGTGGTCGATCGCACCGACCACCAGGAAGAGCGTGGACTTGAACGCGGCGTGCGCCACGAGCAGCGCGACTCCGCCGAGCGCCACCGCAGGCGCGCCCCACCCGGCGGCGAGCACGAGGAACCCGAGCTGCGCGACGGTGCCGTAGGCGAGCAGGAGCTTGAGGTCGGTCTGGCGGAGCGCCCGGTAGCCACCGATGAGCATGCCGAGGACACCGAGCACGGTGATGGTCTCGCGCCAGCCGTCGAGCAGTGCGAACGCCGGGGCGAGCCGGGCCACGAGGTAGATGCCGGCCTTCACCATCGCAGCCGCGTGCAGGTACGCGCTGACCGGGGTCGGAGCGGCCATGGCCGCCGGCAACCAGAAGTGGAACGGCACGATCGCCGACTTCGTCAGCGCGCCGAGCAGGACGAGGACCACCGAGACGGTGACGATCGGTCCGGTCGGCGGAGCGGCGATGATGCCGGAGAGCGAGGTCGTGCCCGCCGCGACCGACAGCATGACCAGACCGGCGAGCATCGCCAGACCGCCGGCGGTGGTGACGACGAGGGCCTGCATCGCGGCCGCACGGCTCGCACGCTTGTCGGCGTCGTGTCCGATGAGCAGGTACGAGAAGACCGTGGTCGCTTCCCACAGGACGAAGAGCACGATGACGTCGTCGGCGAGGACGAGGCCGAACATCGACCCGGCGAACGCGGTCAGCACGCCTGCGAACCGGCCGATCCCCGGTTCGTCGCGCCCGAAGTACGAGGCGCAGTAGACGAGCACGAGGGCCCCGACGATCGACACCACGAGCGCGAGCACCCACGACAGGGCGTCCATCCGCAGTGTGATCTCGAGGTCGAGCTGCGGGACCCACCGGTGCCGTTCGACGACGCTGCCGTGCAGGGCTGCGTCCGTCTGCAGCACCGTCAGCACGGCGGCGGCTGCGGGCGCGAGGGCTGCGACGTAGAACACGCGGCGGCCGAGGACGGGGGTCAGGGCGGGGACGATCAGGGCGACGATCGCGAACGCGACGAGGACGAGGATCATCGGGCACCTCCTCGGGGTCGGGCTGCAGTCCGGCTCACTGGGCCCTCACAGCCTACGAAGAGTGGCATGTGGAGAACCTGTGCGACCGGACAGCCTGCCCGCGCTCGGTTCACACTGTGAACACCACTCTGCCCGTGCTCCCGGCGGGCTGTCCGGCCCACGTCGCCTCGACGTCCGCCAACCGCACGGCCGTCGCGTCCGCCCGGACGGTGCCGTCCGCGATCGCACCGACGATGCCCGGCAGCTCGGCGACGAACCCGGCGCGGCCGACCGAGCCCTGCCCGCTGCCGACGATCGTCAGGCCCGAGGCGCGCAGAGCAGCGGACGGGATCGTCGCCTCGTGTCCCGCGGTGGAGCCGATCGCGATCCAGTCGAGTCGGCGGCCCGGGTCGGTGCGGGCGGTGACGACGGCCCGCATCACGTCGGCCGCGGGCTGGCCCCAGACGTAGTCGATGACGACGTCCACGTCGGCTGCCGCTGCACCGAGGGCGTCGACGTCGGTCAACGGCAGCACGACGTCGGCGCCGAGGGCGGTGAGCGCCGCCAGCCGCTCCGGGTTGCGCCCGCTCGCGACGACCTGTGCGGCACCGAGGTGCTTCGCCACCTGCACCGCCACAGTGCCCGAGGCCCCGGTCGCGCCGAGCACGAGGACGCGGCTGCCCGGGGCGAAGTCGATCCGCCGGCGCAGGGCCACCCACGACGACAGCACCGGGTTCACGCCGGCGGCCACGGTGACCGGGTCGGCACCGTCGGACAGGACGACGCTCGCCCGCGGGTCGACCGCGACGCGCTCGGCCATGGTGCCGCGGGTGTCGCTCGCGACGGCGACGTAGCGGAGCGTGCCGTCGGGGAACCGGGCGACGCCGTCGACGCCTGGGACCAGGGGGAGCGCGCCCTCGCTCGTGTAGTGCGAACCGTCGGCCTGCGACCGGACCCGCGGGTGGAGCCCGGCCGCGACGACGTCGACGACGACCTCGCCGGGTCCGGGAGCCGGTTCGTCGAACTCCTGCCAGGTCGGGACGTGGCCGAACTCGGTGACGACTGCTGCGTGCATGGTGTCCTCCATTTGCTTCGTGTTACGAACAAAGTAGTTCGCATCACGAAGTTCGTCAACTACGCTGGAGCCGTGCAGGAGATGACCGAGGACGAGCAGCTCGTCGATGCCCTGGGCGAGGCCGCGTTCCGGACGATGGGCCCGCTGACCGGGCTCGCGGCCGATGCGGGGCTGTCACTGACGCAGCTGCGGGTCCTCGCGATCCTGCGTGACCGTCGTCTGCGGATCGGTGACCTGGCGCAGTACCTGGGGCTCGAGAAGTCGACGATGACCGGGTTGGTGGCGCGCGCGGAGAAGAAGGGGTTGCTCGCACGGCAGCCGAACGCAGACGACGCCCGTGCGGTGGACGTCGTGATCACCGACGCCGGTCTCGAGGTGGCGCGCTCGCTCGAGGGCGCGATCCGCGATGCACTGCTGCCGCTCACCGCTCGGTTGCCGGAGCGGGACCGGCGGCAGCTGCGCGCGCTCCTGGAGCGGATGCTGCGCTGAACCCTCAGCGGCCGTGTGCGCGTGCCGGGATCTGCGTCGCGAGCTTGCCGCCGGAGACGTCGAGCAGGGTGCCGGTGATGTAGCCCGAGGCGTCGCTCGCCACGAAGACGAGCAGGTCGGCGACGTCGTCCGCGGTCTCCCACCGGCGCAGCGACAGGGTGTCGAGCAGGCGGTCCTGGGCCTCGGTCGGCATGGTCGCGAAGCCGTTCATCGCCGTCGGGACCATGCCCGGCGCGTACGCGTTGACGGTGATGCCCCACGGGCCGAGCTCCGACGCCAGCACCCGGGTGAACGAGACGACCGCGGCCTTGGACGCCGCGTAGGCAGCGCTGCCGACACTCGGGATGATCGCGGCGAACGAGGCGGCGTTGATGATCCGCCCCCGGCCCGCGGCCTGCATCACCGGCGCGACGGCCTGGCTCATCAGGAAGGTGCCCCCGAGGTTGACGTCCATGGACCGGCGCCAGGCGTCCCACTGCAACTCGGCGACGGTGCCCTCGACGTTGATGCCGGCGTTGTTCACGAGCACGTCGATCGTGCCGTGGCGGGCGACGACCTCGTCGACGGCGGCCCGGACCGACTCGGGGTCGGCGACGTTGCACACGACGTGGTCGAGCGGGAAGTCGGGCTCGAAGGCCAGGTCGAGGGCGACGACGCGGCAGCCCTCGGCAGCGAAGCGATCGGCGAGCGTGCGTCCGATCCCGCGTGCTGCGCCGGTCACGACCACCACACGGTCGGTCAGGTCGAGGTGCATCGTTGCTCCTGTCGTCGGTGCGGATCATCGGTGACCGCAATAGGCATACTATTCGAGCATGACGGATCAGCGTGTGCTCTGGGTCACCGGCGGCGGCAGCGGAATGGGGGCCGCGAGTGCCGAGGCCGCTGCGCGCGACGGGTGGACGGTGGTCCTCAGCGGGCGGCGCGTGGAGCGGCTCGAGCAGGTCGCGGCGACGATCACGGCCGCCGGCGGCACGGCTGAGGTCCTGCCCCTCGACGCTGCCGATCCCGCTGCCGTCGCGTCTGCGCGGGACGCCGTGCTCGAGCGGTTCGGACGACTCGACGCGGTCGTGCTCGCCGCCGGGCTGAACGCGCCGCGCCGCCGGTGGGACGACCAGTCGTTGCCGGACTTCCGCGCGATCGTCGACACGAACCTCACCGCGGTGGTCACGGTCGTCGACGCCGCACTGCCTGCGCTGCGCGAGTCCGGCGGCGTGGTCGTCGTGGTGTCGTCCTACGCCGGGTGGTCCTTCCAGCCCGGCGCCGGCGTCGCGTACTCCGCCTCGAAGACCGCGCTCGGTTCGGTCGTCCGGAGTCTCAACCAGCAGGAGGCGCACCACGGGGTCCGGGCGACGCACCTGTGCCCCGGTGACGTCGCGACCGACTTCCTCGACCAGCGGCCCACGGTGCCCGACGCCGCCGCACGATCGGTGATGCTGCAGCCGGAGGACATCGCCAGGGCGGTGTCGTTCGTGCTCGAGGCGCCGTCGTACATGCGCGTCGACGAACTCGTGGTCAGCCCGGTGTCCCAGCGGTGACCAGCACGTTCGACCGCGTCCTCGACCAGATCGGTGCCGCCGTCGTCTCCGGCGCCATCGCCGTGGGCAGCCGCCGGAGCATCGACGACCTGGTGGCGTCGACGGGGGCCAGTCGCAGCATCGTCCGCGAGGCCGTCCGCGTCCTCGTCGCCCTCGGCCTGGTCACCGCGCGGCGCCGGGTCGGCGTGACCGTCCTCGGCGTGCGGGAGTGGGACGTCCTGGACCCGCGCGTGGTGCGGTGGCGCCTCCGGGGCCCGGACGGTGACCGTGTGGCGATCGAGCTCCGCGAACTCCGCGCGGCGGTCGAACCCGCCGCAGCTGCCGCAGCAGCCCGGCGGGCGCCGCTCGACGCGTGCGCGGACCGACGGGAGGCGCTCCGCACCACCGCGGACGAACTCGCCGCTGCCGCGACCCGCGACGACCGCCTCGACTTCGTGGCCGCCGACGTGCGGTTCCACGCGCTCGTGCTCGACCTGTCCGGCAACGCGCTGTACCGACGGCTGCACCAGGTGGTCGGCCAGGTGCTGCGCGAACGCGGGAGCATCCGCCCGGACCGGCACGACGTCGGCCTCCACCTCGCGCTCGCCGATGCCGTCCTCGACGGTCGCCCGGACGAGGCGGCCTCGACGATGCGGGCGATCGTCGACCGCACGTGAGCGGAGCGCCTCGGACCTGGGAAGATGGAGTCCGGTGCGCTCCTCCGGCGCTCGAGGAGGGTGAGCGTGGACGCAGCACAGGACCTGGTCGTCCAGCTCATCGGCACCCCGTGGACGTTCGTCGTGGTCGGCCTCGTGCTCGCCGTCGGCAGTGTCGCGGTCTTCCTCCCCAGCCAGGCGCTCGTCGTCGCGGTCGGCACGCTCCTGGTGGGTGGTGACGGCGGTCTCCTGCCGGTCCTCGTCCTCGTCGTCGCGGCCGCGATCGGCATGGTCATCGGCGACCTCGGGCTGTACCACCTGGCGCGCTCGGTCGACCTCGGCTCGAGGTCGTGGTTCGCGCGTCCGAAGGTCCGCAGGGCCCGGGACGCCATCGACGGCCGCTACCGTGCCGCTCCCGGGCGCGTCGCGGTCCTCGGACGCTTCATCCCGATGGGCCGGCTGACGACCAACCTGGTCGGCGCGGACAGCGGGCTCGACGTCCGGCGGTTCCTGGTCAGCTGCGTGCTCGCCGACGTCGTGTGGGCCGCGTACTGCGTCGGCATCGCGGCGGCCACCGGGCGCTGGAGCCGCGAGCAGCCCTTCCTCGTCACGACCCTCGCAGTCGTGGCGTCGATCCTGCTCGGCCTCGCGATCTCGGCGATCGAGAAGGCCGTGCGACGACGAAGCGAGGCGGCGGCCGCGGCCTGACGAACGTAGTGTGGGTACACCGTTCGAAGGAGAACCCGTGCTGCTCGACGACCTCGTGCCCGACCCTGACGCGCTCGAGCGCATCGCCACCGGCAGCACCTGGGCGGAGGGACCCTGCTGGATCCCGTCGTCCCGCACCCTGCGCTGGTCGGACATCCCCGGCGACCGGATCCTGCAGTGGCACGCCGACTCCGGCAAGACCTCCACGTACGCCGAGGGCGTCGAGTTCACCAACGGCCGGACCCTCGACCGCGACGGCGGCGTCGTCCAGTGCTCGCACGGGCTCCGGCGGGTGGAGCGGGACCGCGACGGTGTCGTCACGCCGATCGTCGACGCCTGGGCCGGCGGGCGGTTCAACTCGCCGAACGACGTCGTCGTCGCCCGGGACGGCAGCGTGTGGTTCACCGACCCGGCCTACGGCATCACCCAGCCGCGCGAAGGGCACCCGGGCGTGCGCGAGTACGGCGACCACTGGACGTTCCGGTGCGGACCGTCCGGTGAGGACCTGCGCCCCGTCGCGACCGACGTCGACGAGCCGAACGGCCTGGCCTTCGACCCGTCCGAGCAGGTCCTCTACATCGCGAGCTCATCGGGGGACGTACCGGTCATCCGCGCCTACGACCGCCGCGGTGACGGCGGCGACCTGCTCAAGAACGGGCGGGTGTTCGCGCGACTCGAGCCGGGCGAGGGCGCACCGGACGGCATCCGGGTCGACGTGCACGGCAACGTGTGGTCCTCGTCGCACCGCGGCGTCGTGGTGTTCGACCCCTCCGGCGAGCGGATCGGCGAGGTGGCCGTCCCCGAGGTGACGTCGAACCTGTGCTTCGGCGGAGACGACGGCACGACGCTGTTCCTGACGGCGACGACGTCGGTGTACCGGATCGCCACGACGACGCGGGACGCTGCCGTATCCTGACTCGGCCATGCAGTGCGACTACTTCGACCGCGGGGTGTGCCGGTCCTGCACGCTCATGGGACAGCCCTACGCCGACCAGGTCCTCGACAAGGAGCTCCGCACCCGCGAGCTCCTGCACGACGCCGTCGAGGCGGCTGGTGGCCCCGGAGCCGTCACGTGGTCACCGGCGATCACGAGCCCCGAGTCCGGCTACCGGAACAAGGCGAAGATGGTGGTCGGCGGCTCGACCGAGCACCCGACCGTCGGCATCCTCGACCACCGGCAGCGCGGCGTCGACCTGCGGCACTGCGGGATCTGCACGCCCGGCATCCGACACGCGCTGCCCCTGCTCGCCGAGTTCGTCCAGACCGCGGGGCTGATCCCGTACGACGTCGCTGCCCGACGCGGCGAGCTGAAGTACGTCCTGGTCACCGAGTCGCCCGACGGCGAACTCATGGTGCGGTTCGTCCTGCGGTCCGAAGGGCAGGTGGCTCGGATCCGGCAGTACCTCGACGTGCTGCGCGACGCCCTTCCGAACGTGGTGGTCGTCACGGCGAACCTGCTGCCCGAGCACAAGGCCGTGACCGAGGGCGACCGGGAGATCGTGCTCACCGAGCAGGAGACGCTGCCGATGCGCCTGGGCGGGATCACGATGCACCTGCGGCCGCAGAGCTTCTTCCAGACCAACACCGTCGTCGCCACCGAGCTGTACGCGCAGGCCTCGGCGTGGATCGACGAGCTCGACCCGGCGTCGATGTGGGACCTCTACTGCGGCGTGGGTGGGTTCGCCCTGCACGCTGCGCGACCTGGCCGAGCGGTGACCGGCATCGAGACCAGTGCCGAGGCGATCCGGTCGGCGAAGCAGTCCGCGCGCGAGGCCGGGCTCGAGGGGCTCCGGTTCGCCGCCGACGACGCCACCGAGCACGCACTGCGCGCCCGACCCGACACGGTGCCCGAGCTCGTCCTGGTGAACCCGCCACGTCGCGGGATCGGGGAGGCGCTGTCGACCTGGCTCGAGGCGTCCGACGTGCAGCACGTCGTCTACTCGAGCTGCAACCCGGTGACCCTGGCGAAGGACCTCGCACGCATGCCGTCGTTCCGGCTGCGCCGCGCGCGCGTGCTCGACATGTTCCCCCAGACCGGCCATCTCGAGGCCGTCACGCTGCTGTCGCGGGCGTGATCCGGGCCTCCTGGCCGTCATTGCCAGGGAATTGCCAAGGTGACGTACCCGGGTACGGGTCGATGACCATGGCCATGGGCATCGAGGCGTACAGGTTCGAGTGCGGGGTACATAGCACCAACGGGTAGAACCGTTTGTCTCGGTTTGATAACGGTGAAGAGTTTCCTATGGTTGCCGACCGAGGTGCCGCCGGCCCGATGACCACTGCCCCCGGTGGCGCACCCCACAACTGACCGCGATCGGTCGGGGTGGGCAGTGGATTCCGCGTTCGAAGCGGCTCGTGACCCCGGTGGAGCAATCACATGAAGAAGCTTTCCCGTACCCGCACCATCGTCGGCGGCCTCGCGTTCGCCGGCATCGCCGCGACCGGTGTCGGCCTCGCGGCAACCCCCGCGAACGCTGCGTCCGGCTCGACCTGGGACGCCCTCGCGCAGTGCGAGTCCGGCGGCAACTGGGCCATCAACACCGGCAACGGCTACTACGGCGGCCTGCAGTTCAACCTCGGCACCTGGCAGGCGAACGGCGGCGTCGGCAGCCCTGCCGGCGCGAGCCGCGAAGCCCAGATCGCCGTCGCCGAGCGTGTCCTCGCCACGCAGGGCTGGGGCGCCTGGCCCGCCTGCTCGGCCCAGCTCGGACTGAGCGGCACGAGCGGTGCCGCACCGGCCGCCGCTGCCCCGGCTCCGGCAGCCGCTGCTGCTCCGGCCCCGACGCAGCAGGCCGCACCGGCCCCCGCTGCCCCCGAGCAGGCCGCGCCGAGCACGCAGGCTCCGGCACCCACGCAGGAGGCCGCCCCGGCAGCCACCGCGCCGAGCAAGCCCGCCGCCGTGAAGACGAGCGGCAAGACGTACACGATCGCCTCGGGCGACACGCTCGACAGCATCGCCACCAAGCTCAAGATCGACGGTGGCTGGAACAAGCTGTGGGCCGCGAACACGTCGACGATCGACGACGCGAACCTCATCTACTCGGGCCAGGAGCTGCAGCTCCCCGCCTGATCGTTCCACCGGACGGACACGACGACGCCCCGCGACCTCGGTCGCGGGGCGTCGTGCTGTCCTGGGCTACTGCGGCTCGTCCGCCAGCCAGCTCGCGACGTCGTCGGAGCGGAGCGCTTGCGACAGCGAGCGCACCTGAAGGTCGTTCAGCGTGACGTAGGACTGCCCGTCCGGCGCGGTCCCCGATCCGGCTGTCGGCACGGTGAAGGTCTTGAGGTCGTCGGGCCGGAGATCGCGGAGGGACCACCCGAGGTCGACCAGGGTCGGGAACGTCAGCCCCGGGTCGACCGCGAGGTGCTTGCTCGTGGCGGTGACGAAGTCCTGGATGCGTCTGGGGCTCGTGATCGTGCCCCGCGAGAACAGCCCCTGTGCGATGCCCCGCATGAACGCCTGCTGATTCCGGACGCGGGTGTGGTCGGCATCGGCGAAGGAGTACCGCTCGCGGACGAAGGCCAGCGCAGCGTCACCGTCGAGCCGGTTCGCCCCGGCGACGAAGTCGTGGCCGCCCGCGTCGAAGGCTCGAGAGGAGTCGACCGTCACGCCACCGAGTGCGTCGGTCATGCCCTTGAAACCGCCGAACCCGATCTCGGCGACGTGGTCGACCCGGACGTCGAGCAGCTGTTCGACCGTCTGCACGGTGAGTGGGATGCCGCCCCAGGCGTACGCGGCGTTGATCTTCGCGCGCCCGTGTCCGGGGACGTCGACCCACGAGTCGCGCATGATCGACATCAGGTACACGACCCTGCGGTCGGCGGGGACGTGCGCGAGCATCAGGACGTCGGATCGTCCGCCCGAAGCGTTGCCGACGTCCGGGTCGTCCTTCGTGCGACGGTCCGAGCCGACGAGCAGGATGTTCTCCGCGCCGTCGGTCGCAGCGGGGCGATCGCCCTCCGGGAGAGCGTCGGGGATCGTCTCCGTGTGGGTGTCGTAGCTCCGCGCGATGTTGCCGACGAAGACACTCGCGACGATCGCGATCACCGCGGCGATGCCGACCAGCGAGCCGATCGTCGCGATGAGCGCCACGAGGAACGGGCGTCGGCGTCGGGGGCGGCGCTCGCTGCGTGCGGCGGTTTCGGCGGCCAGGCGGGCCGCCCGTCGTTCGGACATGCGGGACTCCAACGGGTTCGCGTCGGCGTGCAACCGACCACCCCATCGTACCGCGTGTAGTATTTCAGGTACAGCGTGTCAGTTGGTCGGCCGACGCGACTTCCCGAGCAGTTCCGTCAGCGCCGTCCGCAGCGCTGGATCGTCCGGCAGGACCTCGCGCTCGATGTGCCGAGCGGTCTCCCACGCTCGGCGCCCGTGATCCGTCACGGTCACGAGGCGCCGGCGTCGGTCGTCGGGGTGCGGGGTGCGCTCGACGAGGCCGTCCCGCTCCATGCGCTCGAGGGTCCGTGACATCGTCTGCGGTTGCACCCGTGCCGTGCGGGCGATCGTGTCGGCGCCGGTGGGGCCCGTGCGGATCAGGATGTCGACCGCGATGAGGGCGGCGTGCGGCAGCCCGATGGCGCGGAGGCGTTCGTCCCAGTCCCGTTCGACCGAGCGCGCCGCGGCCGACAGTAGCCGGCCGAGGGGCCACTGCTCGGTCGTGTCGTCCATGGGCGCAGTCTACGGTCGACGGCTGTCGCAGTCGGCCCGCAGGCGGCTTCGCAGTGTCTTCGCGACCGTCTAGTAATCAGCATGCTGACGACCGGTGTACGCTCACCGTCGTGTCCCGCTTCCTCCGCATCGTCCTCCCCGCGCTCGTCATCGTGGTCTGGCTCGCGATCGCCTCCGTCGGTGGTCCGTACTTCGGCAAGATCTCCGAGGTGTCCACGAACGACCAGACCTCGTTCCTGCCGGCGTCGGCCGACGCCACGAAGGTGCAGGAGCGGTCGTCGGAGTTCCGGCAGGAGTCGGGCGCACCCGCGATCATCGTGCTCGAGCGCGACGGCGGCATGTCGTCGTCCGACCTGACCGCGGCGAAGGACCTCGCGACCCAGCTCGGTGACCGCGACGACGTCGAAGCCGTCAGCCCGGTGATCCCGAGCGAGGACGGCGACGCGGTGGAGATCGTCGCGACCCTCACCACGGCAGCCGACACCGGTGACGCGGTCGAGGCGATCCGCGCCGACGTCGACGACGCCCTGCCCAGCGGTGTCAGCGGGTACGTCACCGGACCGGCCGGGTTCACCGCCGACCTGACCGAGGCGTTCGCCGGCATCGACGGCCTGCTGCTCGGGGTGGCGCTCGCCGCGGTCTTCGTGATCCTGATCATCGTCTACCGCTCACCGCTGCTGCCGATCCTCGTGCTCGGCACCGCGACGTTCGCCCTGTGCGCCTCGATCCTCGTGGTGTGGTGGCTCGCCAAGGCCGACGTCGTCACCGTGAACGGCCAGGTGCAGGGGATCCTGTCGATCCTGGTGATCGGTGCCGCGACGGACTACGCGCTGCTCTACACGGCGCGCTTCCGCGAGGCGCTGCGCGACCACCGCACCGGCTGGGGTTCGACGAAGGCGGCCCTGCGGGGGAGCCTCGAGCCGATCCTGGCCTCGGGCGGCACCGTCATCGTGGGTGTGCTCTGCCTGCTGCTCTCCGACCTCAACTCGAACAAGGCGCTCGGCCCCGTCGCGGCGATCGGCATCGCGTTCAGCCTGCTCGCCGCCCTGTCGCTGCTGCCCGCCCTGCTGCTCGCGTTCCGTCGTGCTGCGTTCTGGCCGCTCCGTCCCGCGTACGGCAGCGCCCACCCGGTGCTCACCGGGCCGGACGCCCGCGGTGTCTGGGCCCGCGTCGGTCGGCTCGTCGCCAGGCGTTCCCGGGTGGTGTGGATCGTCTGCACGGTCGGGCTGCTCGCGATGGGCACGGGCCTGGTCGGGCTCAAGGCCGACGGGGTCCCGCAGAGCGACCTGGTCATCGGGGCCGCGCAGGCACGCGACGGCCAGGACGTCCTGGCCGACCACTTCCCCGGCGGCTCCGGCAGCCCGGCGCAGGTCATCGGGTCGGAGCGCGACCTCGACGCACTCGTCGACGCCGTCACCGGGGTCGACGGCGTCGACGGCGTCGTCGCCGCCGCGAAGGACGCCCCGTCCGGCACGGTGCGCGTTGCGGGCGACTCGGCATCGAGCGGCGCTGCCGCTCCGACGGTGTCGCGCGGGGACGTGCTGCTCGAGGCGACCTTGTCCGACCCGGCCGACTCCGACGCCGCCGAACAGACGGTCCGCGACCTCCGCACGGCCGTCGAACGGGTCGATCCCGGCGCGCTCGTCGGCGGCGTCACCGCGACGGCCGTCGACACGAACGACACCGGGATCCGCGACCGCACGCTGATCATCCCCGTGGTGCTGGTCGTGATCCTGCTCATCCTGATGCTCCTGCTCCGCAGCGTCGTCGCCCCGCTCGTGCTCATCGGCAGCGTGATCGTGTCGTTCGCCGCAGCCCTCGGCGTCGGAGCGCTCGTGTTCGACCACGTGTTCCACTTCCCCGGTGCGGACCCGAGCGTGCCGCTGTACTCGTTCGTGTTCCTCGTCGCGCTCGGGGTGGACTACAACATCTTCCTCATGACCCGGGTGCGAGAAGAGGCGCTGCGGCACGGTCCGCACGAGGGGGTCCTGCGCGGACTCGGGGTCACCGGCGGCGTGATCACCTCGGCGGGGGTGGTGCTCGCGGCGACGTTCGCGGCCCTCGGCGTCATCCCGATCCTGTTCCTCGTGCAGATCGCGTTCGTCGTGGCGTTCGGCGTCCTGCTCGACACGATCGTCGTCCGTTCGCTGCTCGTGCCGGCGATCGCGTACGACCTCGGTCGGCGGGCCTGGTGGCCGTCGCGCCTCTCGCGCGCGAACCATCACATGTGACACGCTGGGTGCATGCCAGTTCCTTCGACGCAGCCCGCCGCCGAGCGCAAACTCCTCCGTGACACCGTGCAGGACAAGATCCGCGACGCGATCATGGACGGCACGCTGGAGCCCGGCGAACGGCTCAACGACGACGACCTGATCGCGTGGCTCGGGGTCTCCCGCACCCCGATCCGCGAGGCGCTCGCGGAACTCGCCCGCGCCGGCCTGATCGAGATGGCACCGAACCGCTACACCCGCGTGGCGGCCCCGACGAAGGACGAGCTCCTCGACGCCTACCGCACGCTCGGCGTCATCTACGGCGGCGTCGTGCGCCTGGCCGTGCCGAACCTCACGGAGCCGCAGCGCAAGAAGATCGTGAAGATGCTCGACGACGCCCACTCCCGTATCGGCTCCGACGGACAGGCCGACGTCTTCCGCAACGGCGCCGACCTCTACTCGCTGTGGGCGGACGCCTGCGGCAACCCGTCGCTCGTGCACCTCTGCCGGTCGACCACCGACGGACTCGCGTTCAAGCTCCGCGTGCCGGAGCTCGCGGAGGTCGTGCCGCCCGAAGCGATCCTGCCCGAGATCGAGAAGCTCAAGGCAGCCGTCCTCGCGAAGGACCCGATCGCGGCCGAGCTCGCGATGGAGGCCATCCACCTGCTGCCGTCGCGCGCGTAGCGCCCCGTCGCCCCGCGCGACCAGGAGACGGACGGGAGGCCCGTGGCGATCCCGCCACGGGCCTCCCGTCCGCCGTCACGCGCGTCGCGAGCCGCGACGCGCGCGTCAGTGCGCGACGGCGCTGATCATCCCGAGACCGACGCTGATGCGGTCGGCGACCTCGATGAGGTCCTCGGCGAGGGAGTCCAGGTCGCGGTCACGCAGCTGCGTCAGGCGCCCCGAGATCGACAGCGCCGCCGCGATCCGCCCCGAGGCGTTGCGGATCGGTGCCGCGATGCAGAACCGGCCGAGCGCCAGCTCCTGGTTCTCCTCGCACCAACCGCGCTTCGACGAGGCGGCGAGATCGGCCGTCAGGGCGTCGTGCGTCGTGATCGTGTGGTCGGTGTACCGGGCCAGGTCGTCCCCGAGCAGCGAGCGTCGCTCGTCCGGCGACAGGTCGAGCATCAGCGCCTTGCCGAGTGCGGACGCGTGCATCGGCTGCCGCATCCCGATCATCGTGTGCGACTTCGGCGCGAGCGACCCCTCGAAGTGGCAGAGGTAGATGCACGACGCGGCGTCCTGCACGCCGACGTTGGCGGTCAGGCCGACGCGTTGCGCGAGTTCCTGCGCCGCCGAGCGGCTCTCGCGGTGCACCGGGTTGTGGTTGAGCCCCTGGCTGGCGAGCTCGAGCACGGCCCGACCGACCGAGTAGGCCTGGGTCTCCGCGTCGCGTCGGACGTACTCGAGCGACTCGAGCGTCGCCAGGAGCCGCCCGGTGGTCGAGGTCCCCAGTCCGATCGCCCGCGCGATGTCAGAGGCGCGCACCGCGCCCTCGGACGCGCCGAGCGCACCGAGGACCGCTGCGGCTCGCTCGATGCTCTGGTTCGGAGGGGTGGTTGCCATCCCCTCATTCTGGCCCGTCCCGGCGCGCGTCAGGAGACCTTCACGGCGCTCGCGGTGACGAACGGGGATCCGTTCGTCGCGGTCACGACGACCCGCAGGGCGGCCGTGCGCACCGGATCGACGTCGTGGACGCGGTGGCGGTGCCGGTTCGCGTCGACCGCGGCGAGCGTCCGCCAGGTCCCGTCGACGCACGCCTCGATCCGGTAGTCGCGGACGAGTGTGGGCACGGCGTCCCAGGGGGTGCGGTGGTGGTGCAGGTTGACGAGGTCGGCGTCGACGTCGTCGTTCCAGACGATGCGCACCTGGCGGACGTCGACGGGCTCCGCCCAGTCGAGCGAGAGCACGGCTGCGCCGGCACCCGCGTCGGACGACCACATGTGCGGTCCGCCGAACGGGCGCTGGTGGCCGTCGCTGACCCGGGAGGCCCGCCACGCGTCCGTCTCGCCGGCTGCGGTGAACGCGAACGCGTGTCCGCGCAGGGCGCGCGCCTCCCAGTCCGTCACGGGCTGTCCGGACTCCTCGGGGATGTGGTCGTCGAACTGCTCGTCGTCGGCGGTGCGGGCGCGCAGGGCCATCACGCCGTAGGGGTGGCCGTCGGTCAGGACCAGGCGGACGCCGGGCTGCCGACGGACCACGACGACCGCGTTGCACGACTCGTCCGGGTGGAAGGCCAGATCGACCACCGCTTCGTCCGGTCCGGCGGCGACGTGTGCGGTGTGGGTGCTGACGTGGTCGATCGGGGCGTAGTTCTGGGGTCTGCCGGTGGTCCAGAGCTCGATGGTGAGATCGGTGTCGTCGTCCGCCTCGGTGCGGAGCCGGAACTCGCCGAGCGCGGGGTCGGCGGGCAGGAGGACCGCGACGTCGCGGTCCAGGTCGAAGCGGTCCGCGGTCGCGAACGGCGTCGTGTCGATCGTGGTCAGCTCACTGCTCGCGGTGATGCGGGCGGTACGGGCCAGGTCGGCTGGGTCGTCGGCGCGGACGCCGATGACCGGTGCGTCCTCGTGCAGCAGGGTCTGCTGCAGCAGGGCGATCTGCTCGGTGCCGAGGGATCGTGGTGTCGTGCCGTGCCGGGCGACCAGGTGCGCGGCGGTGCCGGCCGCCTGCCCCTGGGCTGCGCATGTGGCCATCACCCGGGTGGACCCGAACGCGACGTGCGACGCCGAGATGTCCCGGCCGGCGAACAGCAGGTTCGACACGTTCGCCGAGTACAGCGACCGGAACGGGATGTCGTAGGTGCCGTCGGTGTACCGCTGCTGGGCGCCGGCGGTCTCGGCGTAGACGCCCTCGACGGGGTGCAGGTCGATCGACCAACCGCCGAACGCCACCGTGTCGGGGAACGAGCGCTGCTCGAGCAGGTCCTGCTGCGTCAGGGTGTGGTCGCCGACGAACCGGCGGTACTCGCGCTTGCCGGGGATGGCACCCACCCAGTCGAGCGTCAGGGTGTCCGCGTCGAACGCCCCCGAGTTCTTGATGTGGTCCCAGATGCCGTAGACGACACCCCAGAGCTCGTCGCGGATGCGTTCGTTCTCGGCGACGGTGTCGAGTTCGCCGCCCCACTCGATCCACCAGTAGTTGCAGCCGTTGTCGCCGGTCCGGATCGCTCGGTTCGCCAGGATCGGCGTCGTGGCCAGGTCGACGGCGATCGACGGCGGGACGAACCGGTCGTGCCGGCCGGTGTCGTGCGTCGAGAAGAAGATCGAGCTGCCGAGCAGTTCGTCGTCCGCCTGCTCGGGTGCCCAGGCTTCGCCGTGCTCGTCGCGGCCCTCGCGCCCGATGCGGTACTCGGCGCCGGCGAGGGCCCCGACGAGGCCGTCGCCCGTGCAGTCGAGGAACACCGGTGCCGTGAAGGTCGTCTCGATCTCGGACCCCATGGTCCAGCCCGTGACGGCGGTGATGCGCGGTGCGCCGCCGGCGTCGTCCGTCTGCACGGTCCGGACGTCGGTGTTGAGGTGGAGGTGCACGTTCGGCTCGGCCCGGACCAGGTCGAGCACCACCTGGTCCCAGTAGACCGCGTTGCCCTGCGGGTTCCGGAACTGGTTCTCGAGGAAGAGTTCGCCCATGATCCCGGTCTCGCGGGCGAACCGCTGCGTGCCGTGCGCCGTCGCGCCGACCACCCACACCCGGATCTCGCTCGAGGCGTTGCCGCCGAGGACCGGGCGGTTGGTGACGAGGGCGACGCTCGAGCCGAGGCGGGCGGCGGCGACGGCCGCGCTGACACCGGCGAGACCGCCACCGACGACCACGACGTCGTGGTGGTGTTCACGGGATTGCATGGTCGGAACGGTATCACTCGGTGGCGTGTCTTTCCCACTGTGTGGCAATGTGTGCCCGACGAGTGCTATCGTCAACGAATTCTCGACAACGAAGTGAGAGGCCCACCCATGAGCGACGGAACCCGGACGCAACCCAGCGTCGATGCCGCCACCGCCCCCGACGTCCAGGCGGCCCTGGGCGACGACGCACGCCGCCAGGGCATGCGGAAGGTGATCGTCGCCGCGGGCGTCGGCCACTTCGTCGAGTGGTTCGACTTCGGCCTCTACGGCACGTTGGCGACCGTCATCTCGCTGTACTTCTTCAAGCAGGGCGACCCGCAGGTCGCACTGCTGTCGGCCTTCGCCGTGTTCGGTGCCGGCTTCGTGATGCGACCGCTCGGCGGGCTGTTCTGGGGATCGCTCGGTGACCGGGTCGGTCGGAAGACCACGCTGGCGACGGTCATCCTCATCACGAGTGGCGCGACCGCCGTGATGGGGATCCTGCCGACGTACCAGAGTGTCGGGATGCTCGCGCCGATCCTGCTCGTCGTGGTGCGGCTGGTGCAGGGCTTCGCCGCCGGTGGCGAGGGTGCCGGGGCGACGACGCTCCTGGCCGAGTACGCGCCGTCGAACCGGCGCGGCTTCGTGACGAGCTTCATCGACGTCTTCGGCTTCGCGGCGTTCATCGTCGGTGGTGGCCTGGTCTTCCTGTTCACGGCGCTCGCCGGGGACGGAGCACTCGAGTCGTGGGGCTGGCGTGTCCTGTTCCTCATCGCCGTGCCGCTCGGCCTGGTCGGGCTGTACCTGCGCACGAAGCTCGAGGACACCCCGGAGTTCCGCGCGCTCAAGGCGAAGGGCGAGGTGGCGGCGAACCCCCTGCGACGCTCGATCCGAACGGGGTGGAAGGCGCTGCTCTTCTGCGTCGGGTTCGTCGTCCTCAAGGCCGTCGGGCACTGGATCCTGCAGACCTTCATGCCCTCGTACCTGCAGGTCGACCTCGGGTACTCGCCACTCGTGTCCTACGGCGTCGTCGTCATCGGCTTCCTGGTGATCGCCGGGCTCGTGCCGTTCTTCGGGCTGCTGTCGGACAAGATCGGTCGGAAGCCCGTCATGCTCGCCGGCTGCGCGGGGTTCCTCGTGCTCACCTACCCGACGCTCATGCTCATGGACGCCGGCAACTTCTGGGCCGCCGCAGCCGCGATGGTGCTGCTCGGCCTGTTCATGGCGGCGTTCGACGGGGCGGTGAGCGCGGCGATGGCCGAACTGTTCCCGACCGCCATCCGCTACGGGTCGATGGGCATCGCGTACAACATCAGCGTGGCGCTCTTCGGCGGCATCACGCCGTACTTCGCCACGTGGTTGATCAGCGCGACGGGCAACACCTTCGCGCCGGCCTTCTACGTGATGGCGGCCGCCGCGATCACCGGCGTGACGGTCCTCCGCGCACGCGAGACGCACAAGCAGGGGCTCGCTGCCGAGTGAGCTGCGCGTGACGGGTGTCGCAGGGGCTGTGGGGTGACCTTCCAGGCGGATTCCATGTCCCCTGCGCGCGCTCCGGTTATGGTTTCCCGGTGAGCAACGAACCCGAGCAGACGACGGACCCCGCGCGCCGCGGTGTCGTGACGCCGCGCCACGGGCGCCAGAAGCGACGAGCGGGCGTGGTGTTCCCGGCGATCGCGGGCGTGCTCACGATGGCGGTCCTGCTGAGTGGCGGGTACGCGGCCTACGCCTACAACCAGCTGTCCGGCGGCGTCACGATCGTCAACGCGATCACCGGCAAGAAGGACACGAAGAACGACGTCGACGGCAAGGCGCAGAACATCCTGCTGGTCGGCGACGACCACCGGCCGGACAACGCCACCCCCGAGCAGCTCGCCGAACTGAGCACCGAGTCGGACGGCGGGGCGACGAACACCGACACGATGATCGTGCTGCACATCAACGCCGACGGTTCGCAGGCGACGATGATCTCGTTCCCCCGTGACTCGTACGTCGACATCCCGGACGTCGGCAAGGGCAAGCTCAACAGCGCCTTCTACTACGGCACGCTCAACGGCGGTGGCGACACCGGTGGTGCGAAGATGCTCATCAAGACCATCGAGAACCTGAGCGGCCTGCAGATCGACCACTACGTCCGGGTCTCGCTGCTCGGTTTCTACCAGGTGGTCAAGGAGCTCGGCCCGGTCGAGGTCTGCCTGAACCAGGCGACCAACGACCCGTACTCCGGCGTCGACCTGCCGGCCGGCAAGTCCACGCTGGACGCCAAGCAGGCCCTGTCGTTCGTCCGCCAGCGCCACGGTCTGCCGAACGGCGACCTGGACCGCAACGTCCGTCAGCAGTACTTCCTGTCGCAGGAAGCCCGGAAGGTCACGTCCGCGGGCACACTGCTCAACCCGGTCAAGATGGGCAACATCCTGAAGGCGGTCGGGGGTTCGATCCAGACGGACACGAACCTGCTCGACCTCGCCTCGCAGATGAGCAACCTGCGGCCGGCCAACATCCAGTCCGCCACGATCCCCACCCTCGGCACGCCGACCATCTACGTGAACGGTTCCGCACTGTCGATCGTCGAGATCGACACCGTCGGGCTGCCCGCCTTCGTGCAGGGACTGGTCGGCGAGCCAGAGACCTACACGAAGGCCACGGCCGCGCAGCCCGCGAACACCTCGGTCACCGTGCTGAACGGCAGCGGCGTCACGGGGGCCGCCGCCGCAGCGGGTCAGGTCCTGACGAGCCGCGGGTTCCAGGTCGCACCGGCCGGTTCCTCGGACCCCACCACGGCGACGCAGGTGCAGTACCCCGCCGGCCAGGAATCCCAGGCGAAGGCGGTCGCGGCGGCCGTGCCCGGTGCCGTCGCGGTCCGGACCGGTGCCGTCACCGGCGTCACGCTCGTGCTCGGGACCGACGGCAAGGCCCCGAAGGCCGCCAGCGCGCCGAGCGCACCCGCCTCGACGCCTGCCGACACCGGCTCGGGGTCGAAGCCGAGCAAGCAGGCGACCAAGGAGCCGGCGCCGAAGTCGACGGACGTGCACAACTACGGCACCGCGGGCACCTGCATCAACTGAGGCCGCGGCCGCACCGGATCGCTAGGTTCGAGGGGTGAGCAGCGCAGCGCGTCCGATCGTCCTGATGACCTACAACATCAAGAACCCGGATCCGGAGCACGACTGGCCGGCCCGACTCCCCGTGGTCCTCGACGTCATCCGCCGGCACGACCCGGACCTGGTGTGCGTGCAGGAGGCCTTCGCGCACCAGCTCGACGACCTGCGCGCCGGGCTGCCGGGCCACGCGGACGTCGGGCAGGGCCGTGAGGGCGGCACCGCGGGGGAACACCCGGCGGTGTTCTACCGTCGCGACCGGTTCCGACCGACGGACGATGGCTCGTTCTGGTTGTCGGACACCCCGGACGAGCCGGTCTCGAACACGTGGGGCAGCCTGTTCCCGCGCATCGCGAACCACGCCGTGTTCCTGGACACCGACGGACCTGCGGTCACGGTGCTCACCACGCACCTGGACCACGAACCCGGCGAGCACGGCGACGAGGTGCGTGGCAAGAGTGCGGCGCTCATCGTCGAACGGCTCGCGCGGGAGACCGGCCCGGTCATCGTCGCCGGGGACTGCAACGAGCCGGCCGGTGCCGGCACCGCGTCACGGGTCTTCGCCGACGCCGGGTTCGACGACACCTGGCTGCTCGCGGGCGATCCGGGGGACCGGACGGCGACGTTCAACGACTGGCAGCCGCCGGTGGACACCGGGGAGCGCATCGACTGGGTGCTGACCCGCGGGGTCGCCGGCGTCGACCGGGTCGTCATCGACCACGACGGTCCGGAGACGTGGTTCGCCAGTGATCACTTCCCGGTGATCGCGACGATCCGCGTGTGAGTCAGCAGGTCCGCTGCGCGTGCACGGGCATCGGGGAGCCGAGGACCGTGACCGTGGTCTCGTTCGTCAGGGCCGAGACGCCGTTGGTGCCGGCGGAGTCGTCCGTCGTCTCGCCGTCCGAGGTGGGGTCGACCCAGCCCTCGCGCAGCAGCAACTGCCACGCGCGGGAGTCGTCCGCACCGTAGGACACCCGTTCCGAGCGCGGGGCGTCCGCGATCTCGTCAGCGATGTCGTCACCGACCTGCACGCCGCCGGGACCGGTCAGCTCGATCCGTGCACCGAGCCGGCTGCGGACCTGGTCGCGCAGCACCCGGATCTCGACGGCGTTGCCCGCCCGCGCGTCGGTGGCCAGGGCCGCGACGCGGATGGCGCCGCCCCACGTGTAGGTCGTGCCGGCCGGGAAGCACGCGCCGCCGTCGCCCTCGGCCGTCTGGGTGCGCGACGGGGTGCCGAGCAGACGGTCGAGCAGGCTCACGGTCAACCGGGAGTCGCGCATCGACGACTCGACGACGGTCTTCCCACCGTTGCGGAGCACCAGGGACTCTGCGTCGAGCTCGATCGAGTCGACCCGCCGGAGCTTCGCGTTCGACACGTGCACCGGAGCGGCGTCGTGCGACGTCTCCGCTGCGACGGCGGTGTCCGCCCCGAGCCCGGTGGTGGTGCCGTCGAGCGCCAGCGCACCTGCCGAGAAGGCGAGCACGGCAGCGCCGAGCGCCAGCAGGGTCCGAGGGGTCACCGTTCGACGGTACGACCCCGGACGGTCCAGAACGACAGGTGTTACCGAATCGGGTCCTGGCCGTCACCGGACCGTGACAAACGAGGAAGACGCACCTGCGGCCCTGGACCGGTGCGGCCGGCGGGCGCTGGCCGCTCCGCGCGCCGGGGGACAGCCTCCTGGACGGTCCGTGGTGCGCGCCTGCGTACCGTCGGCGGCATGACGGACCAGCAGAACGACCAGGCAGGGCTCGACCAGGCAGCGCTCGACCAGTACTCCATGCAGGACCCGACGAAGATGTACGCCGACAAGAAGCCGGACGAGCAGTACCTCGAAGGCGCCGGCACCGACGCCGAGATGGCGGAGAACGTCCCCGCCGACCACGGCGAGGACACCTACCGCGGCTCCGGTCGACTGGAGGGCCGCAAGGCGCTCGTCACCGGTGGCGACTCGGGCATCGGTGCAGCCGTCGCCATCGCCTACGCACGCGAGGGCGCCGACGTCGCGATCTCGTACCTGCCCGAGGAGCAGGAGGACGCCGACCGCATCGTCGCGCTCATCGAGGCAGCCGGACGCAAGGCCGTCGCGCTGCCCGGCGACATCACCTCACTCGCGGTCTGCGAGCAGATCGTCGCCGACACCGTCGCGCAGCTCGGCGGGATCGACATCCTGGTGAACAACGCGGGCAAGCAGCAGAACGTCTCCTCGATCGAGGACATCTCGGACGAGGAGTTCGACGAGACGTTCAAGACGAACGCCTACGCGACCTTCCGGATCACGAAGGCCGCCGTGCCGCACCTGCAGCCGGGCTCCACGATCATCAACACGACGTCGATCCAGGCCTACGCGCCGTCGCCGCACCTGGTGCACTACGCGGCCACGAAGGCCACCGTGAACAACCTGGCGAAGGGCCTGGCGGCGCAGCTCGCGCCGAAGGGCATCCGCGTCAACGCCGTCGCTCCGGGGCCGATCTGGACGCCGCTGCAGCCGGCCGGCGGTCAGCCGCCCGAGGCGCTGCCGTCCGCGGGCGAGCAGACCTACCTGGGCCGCTGGGGGCAGCCGGCCGAGCTCGCCCCGGCGTACGTGTTCCTGGCCAGCGGTGAGTCGTCCTACGTGGTCGGCGAGACGCTCCACGTCGACGGTGGGATGCCGACGCCGTAGCGCGTCGCCGACGGGCTGACGGGAGGCGCGGTGCTGGTGGGTACCGCGCCTCCCGTCGTCCGGGTGGTCCCGTCTGCGGGCCGTGGTGACGTCAGCAGGTGACGGCGCGCGCCATCCGCTCGAGGAGTTCCCGCGCCGACAGTGCTGCCGCGAGTTCGACCTCGACCGGGTTGATGCCGATCGCGTGCTCGAACGCGCGGCGACGTGCCTGGTCGACGATCGGCACCTCGGGGCGTTGCGGCAGCACCGCGATGGCCCGGGCGGCGGCGTCGAACGCTCCCGTGGGTCGGCCGAGTTGCTCCCACATCGCGCGGACGTCGTGTGCGACCTGCTCCGGGTCGCCGCCGAACTCGAAGCCGGCTGAGGCCATCGTCGCGAGTCCCTGTGCGGTGGGGTCGTTCGGGGTCATGTCCGGCATCGTCACACGGATCCGTGCGAACGCGCTGGGCGTGGTGACCGTGTCCGTGTCCCCCCATGTGCTGACACCCGTACCGGGGATTCTGTTGTCCCCCGTTCTGCGTTTGGATGGACGTGCCCCGGGTCGGGGCGACCTCGGACAGGACGTCCGTGGAACGACGGAGGGCACGATGCTCGAGAATACCAGCGCCGACACGCAGGCCGCAGCGGCCGCGGCGGCGACCCTGCACCTCCGGATCACGATCGTGGGGGCCACCGTCGACCTGCTCCGTGACGTCCCCTTCCACGAAGCACGCGCCGTGCACGTGGCCGAGCGGATGGGCATCCCCGTCGAGGAGCTCCAGCAGCACTTCCCGTCCTGGGACGGCCTGGTGCTCGCAGCCGTCGACCGCTGGAACGGCGGTCGGATGGACGAGGTCACCCGCGAGGTCGGCGACGGCTCGACCGTCGAGTTCCTGCGCGCGATCGTCGCGTCGAACGCCGATGACCCCGCGCTCATGCGCCTGCTCGTCGCCCTGCTGTCCGTCGCGGGCAACCCCGAGCACCCGATGGCGACCTACCTGCGCTCGCGCTACCAGCTCTTCTACGCACAGGTGAAGCGCGGTCTCGAGCACGACATCGCCGTCGGCCGTGCCCCGCACACCATGGAACCCCGTCGCGGAGCCGAGCAGCTCATCGCGCTGTACGAGGGGCTGCAGCTGCAGGCCCTGCTCCGATCGGACCTCGACCTGGTCCCGGCGTTCGACCGTGCGGTGGCCCGACTCGAGCGCGGCTGGATGGAGCGCTACGAGCCGCAGGCCGCCCGTCGGCACGCGACGTGGAGCGACGGAGACGACGGCAGCTGGGACATCTAGCCCGGACCGTCAGCGACCGTTCGGCGCCGACCGCGACCCGCGTGGCACCGAACCGTCGCCGGGGTCGTACCCGGTGTCGCGGATGACCCGGAGCGCTGTGGTGTCGTTGTGGACCGAGTGCACGACGACCCGACGGGTCCGCCGGAGCGCCCGGCGCGCGCCCGGTGTCGCGAACAGGCCGCCGAGCACGAGTCCGGCGCCGATCCCGAGCGCCACGGAGACCGCGGCCACGAAGTCGAGGGCCGCACTCGACGATCCCGACATGAAGTTCAGCAGTGCGTTCGACACGGCGACACCGGGCAGCAGCGCTCCGCAGAACGCCGGCACCGCGATCGCCGCGACCGCGGTCCGCATCCGCGCCGCCGCGTAGGTGGACAGCACGCCGAGCAGGACCGCCGCCAGGAACGTCGCACCGAGCAGCGGCAGGCCGAGCTGCCGCAGCCCCCACAGCGAGGCACCCGCCGCCACCGAGAACACGACCGCGACGGGGATCACCCGTGCACTGGCCTGCTGCACGAAGCAGTTCGCGCCGGCCGACACCACCGTGAGCGAGAGCGACGCCCACAACGGCAGCGCCTGGGTGACGATGCCCGACGGGTCGACCTCGAGGTGCAGCCACTTCGTCATCGCGATCCCCGCGGGCACCCCCACGACGATGGCGGCGATGACCAGGCCGATGTAGAAGGCCCGGGCGACCGCCATCGCACGGAAGCCGGAGATCGCGTCCTGCGCCCACGTCACGAGCGAGACGTGCGGCAGGAGCAGCACCACCAGGGCCGCCACCATCGTGGCGGCACCCGCCGGGTGCAGCACGCCCGCACCGATGGCCAGGGTGCCGATCACCGACGCGACCGCTCCCTGTGCCCCGGACACGAAGAACTGCGGGTAGCCACGACCGGTCAGCCAGCGCCCGGACAGGATGATCCCGAACATCAGCACGAAGGCGCCGATGCCCGCTCGCCACCCGCCACCGGCCTGCATCGCGATCGAGGTCCCCAGGATCGAGAGCCCGACGTCGGCGAGCCACGTGGGCCAGCGCGGCGGCATCCGCAGCACCGCCACGAGGGCGTTCACGCCCGAGGTCATGTCCCGTACGTCGTGGATCAGGTCGTCGACGATCTGGTTCGCGCGCGCGAGTCGGTCGAGGTCGGATCCGTCGGAGCTCACTGTCCGGACCTTCACGAGCGGCGGGATGTCGGCCGGTGCGTACTGGAGCGTCACCGAACTGCCGGAGAAGTCGAGGTCGAGCGGGGCCAGGTTCCACTTCGTCGACACCGCGACGACGGCGGTCTCGACGCTGCGGGTGTCGGCACCGGAGGCGAGCATCACCTCGGCCAGGTCGAGGCAGAAGTCGACGATCTGGGCGGCGGTGTACTGGTCGCGTCCCTTGGCGTCGGGTTCGACGTGTTCGTAGATCGTGCCACGCAGTCGGGCACGTGCGTCGCGCAGGTCGTGCTGCGCCAGGCTGCGACGTCGGGGGCGGGGCGGCCGGTGTGGGCGCCCCGGTTTCGGTTCGCCGGGGGAGTGCTGCTCGGCCATCCGACCATGGTGCCAGTCGCGATCTGGACGCGACCAGAGCGGACGGGAGGCCCGGTGCCAGCTGGCACCGGGCCTCCCGTCCGGTGGTCGGTCGCGTCTCGGACGCGACCCGACTACTGCTCGAACGTCGCGTCGAGCGTGATGTCGACGCCGGTGAGCGCCTTGCTGACCGGGCAGGTCGCCTTGGCGTCCTCGGCGGCCTTGAGGAAGGTCGCCTCGTCGATGCCGGAGACCTCACCGTGCACGGTCAGGGCGATGCCGGTGAGCTTGAAGCCGCCGGCGGAGTCCGGGCCGAGCGAGACGTCGGCCTTGACGTCGAGGGCCTCGACCGTTCCGCCGGCCTCGCCGAGGACGGCGGAGAACTGCATGGCGTAGCAGGCCGAGTGTGCGGCGGCGATGAGCTCCTCGGGGCTGGTGCTGCCCCCGGCCTCGTCAGCGGCGCGCTTCGGGAACGAGACGTCGTAGGTGCCGACCTTCGAGCTGGAGAGTTCGACCTGGCCGGAACCGTCGTTGAGGCCACCGTTCCAGGCGGTGCGTGCGGTGCGCGTGGGCATGGCCGCTCCTTTCGTGTGGGGGATCGGACCCGAACGGGACCGTCGCAGCCGAGTCAAGCGGAGAACGCACGTTCTCGCAACCGGCTCACGGCGAAGACGCAGGCTTTGCGGGTGTTCCGCGCGCACTTGGTGAGTTCGGGCGTACCTGGTCGGAACTTTCTGGCAGGTACGCCCGATCCTTCGTGCCATCGCGGGCGCTCTGGGAAGAACCGAACTTCGGAGGCTGGGCGACAGGTGTCGTGTTCAACGACAGGTGTAGCGTGATCGTGTTCAAAGGAGACCCACCATGCGCGCCGTCGTGTTCGAGCAGTACCAGACCTTCCCGTCCCTGACGGAGGTCCCGAAGCCCACCCCGGGTCCGGGGGAGGTGCTCCTCAAGGTCGCAGGCGCCGGTGCGTGCCACTCGGACGTCGCGGTCTACCGTGAGTTCGCCGCCGGTGCTCCGGGGTCGCAGCAGCCCCCGTTCGTGCTCGGGCACGAGAACTCCGGCTGGGTCGAGTCCGTCGGTGACGGCGTGACCGGGTTCACCGAGGGCGACGCCTACCTGGTCTACGGGCCGGTCGGCTGCGGGCACTGCTCGTACTGCTCGAAGGGGCAGGACACCTACTGCGAGAACGCCGCGACGAACCCGTACATGGGCATCGGTCTCGGGCGCGACGGCGGCATGGCGGAGTACGTCAGCGTCCCCGCTCGCAACCTCGTCCCGCTCGGCGACGCCGACCCGATCGCCGCCGCACCGCTCAGCGACGCCGCACTCACGCCGTACCACGCGATCAAGAACGCGCTGCCGAGCCTGGCGGGCGGCGGCAAGTACGCCCTGGTCGTCGGGCTGGGCGGCCTCGGGCAGATCGCCGTGCAGATCCTCACCGCGCTCACCGGCGCCACGGTCATCGCGACCGACATGAAGCAGGACGCCATGGACCGCGCTGCCGCCCGTGGCGCGATCACGGTGCCCGGCGGGCCGGACCAGGCCGCCGCGATCCGCGAGATCACCGGCGGCCGCGGGGTCGACGCGGCGTTCGACTTCGTCGGTGCCACCCCCACGATCAAGGTCGCGCAGACCTCGATGGCGGTCGGCGGGCGGTTCACCGTCGTCGGGATCGCCGGCGGCACCACCGAGTGGGACTTCTTCCGGACGCCGTACGAGTCGACGATCACGAACACCTACTGGGGCACCATCGAGGACCTGCACGAGGTCGTCGCCATGTACCGCGCCGGGCAGATCGTCCCCGACGTCGAGCGCTACGCGCTGTCGGACGCGCTCGAGGCCTACCGGAAGCTCGAGGCCGGCGAGCTGTCGGGTCGAGCGGTCGTCGTCCCGACGCTCTGACCTCGCGGCGTCCCTGGTCGAATCGGGCGTGCCTGGTCGGAACTTCGGACCAGGTACGCCCGATTCCGCTTCCCATCGCGAGTGTCCTGGGAAAGAACGACCCCGGGTCAGCGGCCCGCGGCGTACCCCTGAGCACCGCGGGGGTTCGCCGCGGCGCCGAGCACACCGGTCGCCGGGTCGCGGGTGACGCAGGTCAGACGGCCGAGGCTCCAGTCGCCGGCGCGGGTGACGACGTGGCCGCGTGCCTCGAGTTCCGCGATGACGTCGTCGCCGAGTCGGTCCTCGACCACGAGCCCCGCCGGCTCCCACGTGCGCGGCCAGAACGACCCCGGGAACGACGTCGTGTGCAGCGCCGGGGCGTCGATCGCCTGCTGCGGGGTGTACCCGCCGACGATCCACCGCAGCAGGAACAGCAGCTGCCACTGGTCCTGCTGGTCGCCACCGGGTGAGCCGACCGCGGCCACGGGCACGCCGTCACACAGCACCAGGGTCGGCGTCAGGGTCGTGCGGGGGCGCTCGCCGGGGCGCAGCGTCGACGCCGTGCCCGGTTCGAGCCACGTCATCTGCAGCCGGGTGCCCAGGCAGAACCCGAGCTCCGGGATCGTCGGCGACGACTGCAGCCAGCCGCCCGACGGTGTCGCGCTGACGATGTTGCCCCAGCGGTCCACGACGTCGATGTGGCAGGTGTCGCCCCGGGTCTCGCCGTCGGGGGCCACGAACGGCTCGCCGCGGTCCTCGACCGGCGCGACGGGCGCGACGGGCGCGACCGGCGCGCGCTCGGTGTCCCGCGCGACCTGCACGGTCGGCTCGCCGAGACCAGCGCCCTCGCCGGCGGAGTACGACGTCCGGGCTGGCGGCATCGCCCGCTCGACGCCCGCGATCGTGCCCGGTCGCAGCTCGGCCGAGGCCCGCTCGCCGATCAGCGCTCGCCGCTCGTCGGTGTACGCGTCGGACAGCAGCACGTCGAGGGGGACGTCGCCGTCCCCGTAGAACGCCTCGCGGTCGGCCATCGCGAGCTTCTGCGCCTCGACGATGGTATGTGCGCCGACCGACGTCGACGGGTCGAGCAGTGCGTCGTCGAGCGGTTCGAGCAGCCGCAGGGTCTGCAGGAGCGCCGGACCCTGACCCCAGGGACCGGTCTTCGCGATCGTGCAGCCGCGGAACTCCGTTGTCGCCGCGGGCTCGTACGACGCCCGGAACGCCGCCAGGTCCGACGCCCGGACGACCCCGGCGTGGTCGCTGCCCGACGCGTGTCGGTGGGGCTCCCGCACGAAGCGGTCGATCGCCTCGGCGACGAAGCCCTCGGCCCACTCGCTCCGTGCGGCGTCGATGCGGGCGGTCCGACTGCCGGAGCCGTCACCGGCGTCGAGGAGCCGGTCGAGCACTGCGGCCAGCGCCTCGTTGCGCACCAGGTCCCCGGGGGCCGGCGCCGTGCCTCCCGGCAGCCACTGCGCGGCGGACGTGGGCCAGTGGTCACGGAACAGGCCCTGCACGGCGGTGATCGTCCGGACCACCCCGGCTGCGACCGGGTGGCCGTCACGGGCGTAGCCGATCGCCGGAGCGAGGACGTCCGCGAGCTCCCACGTGCCGTGGTCGCGGAGCAGCAGCAGCCACGCGTCGACGGCACCCGGCACGGTGGCGGCGAGCGCGCCGGAGCCGGGGACGAGGTCGAGGCCCTCGGCGCGGTAGTGCTCGGGCGTCGCACCGGCCGGTGCCGGACCCTGGCCGACGAGCACGACCGGCGTCGGGTCCGACGCCGTCGCGAACACCGCCGTCAGGTCGCCGCCCGGGCCGTTCAGGTGCGTCTCGACCACGTGCAGGACGAACGCGCCCGCGACGGCTGCGTCGAAGGCGTTGCCGCCGCGTTCGAGCACCGACTGCGCGGTGGCGGTCGCGATCCAGTGCGTCGCGGCCGCCATGCCGAACGTGCCCTGCAGGTCCGGGCGCGAGGTCTGCGTGGCGGGCGGGACGAAGGCGGGGTTCGGCGTCGGCATCCACCCATACTGTCCCAGGGGCTCGCTGCTCAGCCCAGGGCCACGACGATCCCCGCTGCGACGAGCAGTGCGACGTAGCCCCAGGCGTGCACGACCTCGGGCAGGTGCGGCGGGCGACGTCGGAGCAGCACGATGACCGGCGTCGCGCCGACCAGCAGGGCCGCGGCTGCCCGGACGTCGACGGCCCCGACGAGTCCCGCGGCGTGCGGGACGACCGCCGGCAGCAGCATGGTCACCGCGGCGGCGGGCAGCGTGATCGCCAGCGTGAGGGGGTTCGCGAGCGTGGTCGCCGCGGTCATGGTGGCACCGGACCGGCGCAGCATCGGGACCGTCATCACGCTGCCGCCGACGCCGAGGAACGCCGCGACCGCACCGATCGGGAGGCCCGTGGCGGTCGGCACGCCGGTGCGGGTCGGTCCGTGGTCGCGTCCACGGCCGCGGGTCGCGACTGCGCGATCCGTCGCCGAGCTTCGCAGGAAGCCCGGGCGCAGGAGCAGGTCGGCGACCGTGACCCCGAGGTAGACGACGAAGCCCCAGCGCAGGAGCGCGTCCGGGGCCTCTCGCGCGGCGAGCACCCCGACCGCGCCGCCGACCCCGAGCAGGACGAACAGCGACGAACGGCCCCGGAGCGGTGCGAGTGCGCCGCGCCGGGCCGAGACGGTGGCCACGGCGGCGTTCACGAGCATCACGAGGGCCGAGGTCGCCGTGGCCACCCGGACGGCGTCGCCACCGAGGGCTGCATCGGCGACGGTGATGATCGGCACGGTGACGAACCCACCACCGAACCCGAACAGGACGGTGGTGACCCCGACCAGGACCCCGATGACCACGAGCACGATGAAGGACATGCCTCCATCCCAGCGGGGATCGCCACGGCGGACGATCGGGTGTGCGGCAGGTTCCTTCGAGACCTAGCCTCGTCGTGTGCGCAACGTCCCGGTCTCCGAGTTCGACCACCAGCCGTTCGACGTCCTGCCGATCGGCACCGACTACCCGCCGGACCACCTGCTCGCCCGGCACGAGCACCGACGGGCGCAGCTGCTGTACGGCGCGAGCGGCGTGATGCTCGTCGAGACCGACGACGGCTCGTGGACGGTGCCGACCGACCGGGCCGTGCTCATCCCGCCCGGGGTGCCCCACGAGGTCCGGATGCTCGACGTCAGCACCTGGAGCATGTACGTCGAGCCGGACGCCGTGCCCTGGTGGCCGACACGGTGCACCGTCGTCGAGGTCGGGCCCCTGCTGCGCGAGGTGCTGCGCGCCGCCAACGCCCTCGACGTACCGTACGACGACGGTGGCCGGGACGGCGCCCTCGTCCGGCTCGCCCTGCACGAGCTGCAACGCGTCGCACCGATCCCGTTGAGTGTCTCGCTGCCGCCACGGGGCGTCCTGCGCGACCTGTGTCGGGCGTACCTGGCCGAGCCCGACGTCCACGTGACGAACGCCGACTGGGCGCGTGCGGCGGCCGTCTCGGAGCGCACGCTCGATCGCCACTTCCGCGCGGCGGCGGGGGTGGGGCCCGCGAGGTGGAGGGTGCGTGCACGACTGTTGTCGAGCCTCCCGGCCCTGCGACGCGGCACCGTGACGGAGGTGGCGGGCCGACTCGGCTACGCGACCCCCGCGGCGTTCACCGCCGCCTTCTCGAAGGCGTTCGGGGCCCCGCCGTCCCGGTTCCGCTGAGGTCTTGCGCTCCGCCAGGAGCGGGCGCATACTGAACGCGACGGTTAATTAACCGTCCGGTTCACTGAGGAGGCGCGATGGAACCCGACCACACCGACGTCGTCCTCTCAGCGCTCGCCGACCCGATCCGACGGCGCATCGTCGAACGGCTCGGCAAGGGCGAAGCGACCGTCTCCGAGCTGTCCGAGCCCTTCGACGTCAGCGCTCCGGCGATCTCGCGGCACCTCGGCGTGCTCGAACGCGCCGGCCTCATCACGCGCGAGCGGCACGGCACGTGGCGCACGTGCCGGCTCCGGCCCGAGGCCGTCGACGAGCTCGGCGCCTGGCTTGGCCGGTTGCGTCCCGACTGGGACCGCCGGTTCGACCGCCTGGATGCCCTGCTCGCCGGCCAGCGCACGCCCGCCCCGGTGGGCAGCCCGTCCACCGCCCCACCCGCCAGTTCCGCCTTCACCGTCGATCCGCAGGAGCAGTCATGACCGAACAATTCACCGCCCACGCCACCCACCGCTTCGCCCACCCCGTCGCCGACGTGTACCGGGCGTTCGTCGACCCGGCGCTGCTCGCGCTCTGGTTCGGCCCCCTCGGCTTCCACGTCCCCGTCGCCACCGTCGAGGTCGACGCGCGGGTCGGCGGCGCCTGGAACCTCACGATGGTCAGCAACGACAACGCCGAGTGGTCGTCACCGGTGACCTCGACCCTCGAGCAGATCGAGGAGAACCGGATCATCGTCGGGACCTCGACCGCGCACGGCATCCCCGGGGTCGAGGACGGCACCGCGTTGTCCCTGACGCTCGAGTTCGCCGAGGACGGCGACGGCACGATCGTCACCCTGACCCCGGGACCGTTCCCCGAGTCCATGCGCGACATGAACATCGCCGGGTGGACGCAGTCGTTCCACAAGCTCGAAGCGCTGCTGGCGACACCGAAGGAGTTCTTCCAGCAGCCGTAGCCGCACCCCCCTGTCAAGGGGTTGTGCACCCCGCGTAGAAAAGCGACCATCGTTCGGTGACTCGTGCAGGGCGAGCGCCGAACGACCGCGCAGGGGCGTGGTCGGTTCCGAGTCAGGGGATCCATGACCACCACTCCGTCGACCGTCGCACGTGCGCGCCGACTCCCACGCTTCGCCGGCGCCGTCATGGCGCTGGCCCTCGCGGCGGGCGCGCTCGTCGCCACCGCCGAACCCGCCGCAGCGTCCGCAGTGTGGGTCGGCTCGGTCCCGGCCGGCACGAAGCTCCTGCCCGGTGACCAGGTCACCTCGCAGAACGGCCAGTTCCGGCTCATCATGCAGGGTGACGGGAACCTGGTCGAGTACGGCATCGGGAACCGCGTGCTGTGGGCCTCGAACACCGCAGGCTCCTCGAACGTCTACGCCGTCGTGGGGCGGGACCGCGCACTCGACATCATGCGCAACGGCAAGCGCGTGGCGCGCTGGGCCTCGGCAGGCCGGGCGAACTCGACTGCGCTGGCCGTGCGTGCAGACGGCACCATGGCGCTGCTCGCCGGCACCTCCGTCGTCGTGAAGTGGAACACGTTCCAAGACCGGATCGCCTCCGGTGGTGCCCTGCTGAGCGGCACCGTCCTGCGCTCCGACGCGACCACCAACCGCACGCTCGAGATGCGCGCGGACGGCAACCTGGTGCAACGGGTGAACGGTGCAGTGGTCTGGCACACGAAGACGGGTGGCCACCCCGGAGCCTGGGCCGAGCTGCAGAAGAACGGCAACTTCGTGATCTGGTCGAAGGACCCGGCGCGCAAGGTCGCACTGTGGACGACGAAGACCACCACCGCGGGCTCGAGCAACCTGCTCCTGCAGGTCGACGGCAACCTCGTGATCTACGGGGCGAAGGACACCCGCGTGTGGTCGAGCCGCCCCGTGACCGGGCTCGCCTGGCCGGTGAAGGGCACGAAGATCACCGGCAGGTACGGCGACGACCGAGGCGCCGGACACGTCCCGCGCTACCACCAGGGCACCGATGCCCCGGTCCCGGTCGGCACCCCCGTGTACGGCGCGGGTACCGGAACGGTCACGAAGACCGTGGCGAACGACGCCTCGTACGGCAACTACATCGTCGTGACCTACGGCATGACCACGGTGCTCACCGCCCACCTCAGCAAGATCGGGGTGAAGAAGGGCCAGATCGTGAAGCTCGGCACCGAGATCGGGAAGTCCGGCAACACCGGGCAGTCGACCGGGCCGCACGTGCACGTCGAGATGCGGCGCAACGGAACGCTCGTCGACCCGTTGAAGAACATGCACTTCCGCTGATCCGGGGTCGCGCGGGGCGTGCGGGCGAAGCGGCGCGGATACCCTTGACCGGATGACATCGCGCGGCGGGACCGGGAACGGGGCGGACGCGGAAGCCGTCCTCGTCGCGTTCGCGCACTCCAGCGGGGACGTCGCGGCAGCGCGCCGGGTCGCTCGGCGGTTCGAAGGCCTCGACGACGGCGAGCGCTCGGCGCTGCTGTGGAGCGAGGACGACGGGGCGAAGCTCATCGCCGTGCTGCTGCTGGTGCAGGCGATGCGCGAGCACCCCGATCCGGAGCTGACCGACGAGTACCTGTCTGCGGCGAAGGCCGAGCGCTTCGAGGACCCGGCGCTGGTCGACCTGGCAGCCGAGGAGCTCGTCGGTGCGCCGCTCGTGGGCAGTTCGACCGGGCCGCTGTTCGCGCTCGTGAAGTCCGACGTGGCGATGGTGCGGCGGATCGCGGTGGTGGCGACCCTGGCGTTCGCGAAGCAGGGCGACGCCGAGGTGCCGCTCGGCATCGCCGGACGCCTGGTGCGGGAGCGGAGCGACACCGTGCAGTCGGCGCTGGGGTGGGTCCTGCGCGAGACGGGCAAGCGGGCATCGGAGGCGGCGCTCGTGGCGTTCCTCGAGAAGAGCGGACGGTTCCTGACCCCTGCGGCACGCCGGACGGCGACCGAGCACCTGCCGCCGGCGGATCGCGACCGCCTGCGGGGCTGAGCACGAACGACGCTGGCAACCAACTGTGCAGTCGGTTCTACCGACCATCGGGTCGGTTAGAGTCACCGGGTGACCGAAACCACCCCGAGCACCAGCACCGCCCCGATCCACCGCGCCTCCGTCCGTGAATGGGCGTCCCTCGGCGTCCTCACCCTGGCCGTCGTGCTCCTCGCGATCGACGGCACCGTGCTGGCCCTCGCCGTCCCGTCGCTGACCGCCGACCTCGACCCGACCGCGACCCAGGTGCTCTGGATCGGCGACGTCTACTCGTTCGCGCTCGCAGGGCTGCTCGTCACGATGGGCAACGTCGCCGACCGGATCGGTCGGAAGCGCCTGCTGCTCATCGGCGCGGTCGCGTTCGGCTTGGCCTCGGCCGCCGCGGCGTTCGCACAGACGCCCGAACTCCTCATCGCCGCGCGGGCACTGCTCGGCATCGCCGGGGCGACCCTGATGCCGTCGACCCTGTCGCTGGTGCGCACGATCTTCCGCGACGCCCGGCAGCGCACCACCGCGATCGCCGTGTGGTCGGCGGGTGCGACGGGTGGTGCCGCCGCCGGACCGCTCGTCGGCGGTGCGCTGCTCGAGCACTTCTGGTGGGGCTCGGTCTTCCTCATCAACATCCCCGTCATCGTCGTGATCGTCATCGCCGGCGCGATCCTGCTGCCCGAGTCGAAGGGCGGCGCGCGCACCCCGATCGACCTGCTCTCCGCCGTCCTCTCGGTCCTGGCGATCGTGCCGCTCGTGTACGCCGTGAAGCACGTCGCCGGGCACGGGTTCGACTGGACGGTGCCCCTGACGGCGCTCCTCGGCATCGGCGCCGGCTGGTGGTTCGTCCGCCGGCAGAAGCGCCTCACGACGCCGCTCATCGACCTGCAGCTGTTCCGGATCCCGGCGTTCTCGGGCGCCGTCGTCGCGAACTCGCTGTCGGTCTTCGCGCTGAGCGGACTGCTGTTCTTCTTCTCGCAGTACCTGCAGCTGGTCCGCGGGTTCACGCCGCTGCTCGCCGGCGCGGCCGAGCTGCCGGCGACCCTGGCCTCGATCGCGGTGATCGCGATCATCGGGCTGTTGTCCCGGCGGGTCGGACCCGGCCGGTCGATCGGCCTCGGCCTGGCGGTCGCCGCCGTGGGCATGGCCGGCCTCGCGTTCGCCGAGGGGCTGCCGACGTACTGGGGCATCGCGATCGCGCTCGCCGTGGTCGGTCTGGGCGTCGGGGTCTCGATGACCCTGGCCACCGACGCAGTGGTCGCCGCGGCACCTCGGGAGCGTGCTGGTGCGGCCTCGGCCATCTCCGAGACCGGGTACGAACTGGGCGTCGCACTCGGCATCGCGGTGCTCGGTTCGTTGCAGACCGCGTTCTACCGGTCGAACCTCGACGTGACGAGCGGCGTGGTCAGCGGCGGTGTCGGCGACCGGATCCGTGAGTCCCTGGCGTCGGCGTCCCAGGTCCTGCAGGACGGCGACCCGATCCTCGAACACGCGCGGCACGCCTTCACCGGCGGCATGCAGCTCGCCTCGATCTGCGCGGCCGTCGCGCTCGCCGTCGCCGCCGCGGTCGCACTCCGGGTGATCCCGAACCGGCAGGATGGACCGCATGAGCACTGAAGGTCGTCATGAGCACTGACGGCACCCGCGATCGTGAGCGCACCCGCCAGGCGGTCCTCGAGGCCGCCGAGCGGTTGCTCGCCGAGCGCGGCACCCGGGTGAGCGTCGCCGAGATCGCGGCGGACGCCGGCGTCTCCAAGAGCGGCCTGCTCCACCACTTCCCGTCGAAGGACGAGCTGCTCCTCGCCGTCGCCGCGCACGGTCTCGCGACGTTCAAGGACGAGGTGCTGCGGCACGTCGACCTGGCCGAGAACCGCCCCGGCAAGGTCCTCCGCGCCTACGTGCGGACCCTGTGCGGCGGCAGCGAGCGCGCCATGGAGGTCTTCTCGCCGACGGCGCACTGGACCGGTCTGATGGCGGTGCCGGGGGTCGAGGCGGTCGTCGCCGCGGACGCCGAGGACTGGCGCGCGGTGTTCGCGCGCGACGGCCTGCCCGAGGACCGCACGTTGGTCGTCCGGCACGCGGCCGAGGGGCTCGCAGCAGCTGCCGCCATGCCGCCGTACCTGGACGCACGCGAGCTGGCGGTCACCCGTGACGCGCTGCTCGCCCTGGCAGAACCCGCCTGACGACCCGGCCAGGAGGCCCGGTGCGCGGCCGCCCCGCCGGTCACCTGGGCAGGCGGCCGGCCCGACCCCCGTGGTTCAGTCGGTGTCGTCGGCCTAACCTGGGGCCATGCACACCGAAGTGCCCCGGATCGACGTCGCACTCGTGGAACGACTCGTCGCGACGCAGTTCCCCGAGTGGAGCGGCCTGCCCGTGCGCGAGGTCGACCACCAGGGCTGGGACAACCGCACGTACCGACTCGGCGACGCGCTGTCCGTCCGGCTGCCGAGTGCCGCCGGCTACGTGCCCGGGGTCGAGAAGGAGCAGGACGTCCTGCCGTACCTGGCGCGCCGGTTGGACGTCGCGGTCCCCGAGCCGGTCGGCCTCGGCGAACCGGGCGAGGGGTACCCGTTCCGGTGGTCGGTTCGGCGATGGCTCGACGGGACGGTGGCCGCGCGTGCGGTCGACCTCGACCACGAGCGCTTCGCCGCCGACGTCGGCGCGGTGCTCCGGCAGCTCCGCAGCCTCCCCGCCACCGGGGGTCCGACCGCCGGCGTGCACTCGTTCCACCGCGGCGAGCACCCGTCGGTGTTCGGCGCCGAGGTCGTCGCGGCGCTCGACACCCTGGGCGCGCGGGTCGACCGTGCCGCGTGCGAACGCATCTGGGACGGCGCGCGCACCTCGACGTGGGACCGTCCGGGGGTCTGGTTCCACGGGGACGTGGCGCCGGGAAACCTGCTCGTGGACGGTGCGGGACGCCTCGCCGCCCTGATCGACTTCGGCACGTGCGGGGTCGGTGACCCGGCGTGCGACCTCGTGCTCGCGTGGACGTTCCTGGACCCGGTGGCGCGCCCGGTGTTCCGCGAGGCCGTGGGGCTCGACACCGACACCTGGGCGCGCGGGCGGGGCTGGGCACTCTGGAAGGCGCTCATCATGCTCGCCGGCAGTGCCGGGCCCGGCGACCGTACGGAGCACGAACGCGTCCTCGCCGCGGTCCTCGCCGACCCCGTCGTCTGACGCGACGGCGCGCCCGGGGTCGTGCGTGGGGCTGTGAACGCGCCACGGGGCGGGCGCGTACCGAGGAGGGAGAAGCGAGTCGTGCCTCCCGGCCGGCCCGAAGCGACCACGAGAGGAACGCGACGTGCGCGCACTGACCTGGCAGGGCACCGAGAAGGTGTCCGTCGAGACCGTCCCCGACCCGACCATCCAGGAGCCGACCGACGCGATCGTGCGGATCACGTCCACCGCGATCTGCGGCTCCGACCTGCACCTGTACCGGGTGCTCGGCCCGTACATCGACAAGGGCGACGTCCTCGGCCACGAGCCCATGGGCATCGTCGAGGCGGTCGGCAGCGCCGTCACGAACCTCAAGGTCGGCGACCGCGTCGTCGTCCCGTTCAACATCTCGTGCGGCCACTGCTGGATGTGCAAGAACGGCCTGCAGTCGCAGTGCGAGACCACGCAGGTCACCGAGTACGGCTCGGGAGCGGCGCTCTTCGGCTACACGAAGATGTACGGCCAGGTCCCCGGCGGTCAGGCCGAGTACCTCCGTGTCCCGCACGCGGACTACGGCCCCATCGTGATCCCGGACGACGGCACGCCCGACGACCGGTGGCTGTTCCTCAGCGACATCCTGCCCACCGCGTGGCAGGCCGTGCAGTACGCGAACGTGCCCGAGGGCGGCACGCTCGCCGTGCTCGGACTCGGCCCCGTCGGCCAGTTCGCCGCCCGCATCGGCAAGCACCTGGGCTACCGCGTGCTCGCCGTCGACCCCGAACAGGTCCGACGCGACCTCGGGGCGAAGCACGGCGCCGAGGTCTTCGACCTGACCAAGGACACCGTGCCGGAGCTCGTCGACCTGACCGACGGCCGCGGCCCGGACGGGGTCGTCGACGCCGTCGGCATGGAGGCGCACGGCAACCCCGTCGCCGGCTTCGCCCAGCGTGCGGCCGGGCTGCTGCCCGACGCGCTGGCGCAGAAGGCGATCGAGACCGCCGGCATCGACCGGCTCGCAGCCGTGCACGCCGCGATCGACCTGGTCCGCCGCGGTGGCACCGTCTCCCTGAGCGGCGTCTACGGCGGCATGGCCGACCCGATGCCGATGATGACGCTCTTCGACAAGCAGATCACCATCCGCGAGGGACAGTGCAACGTGAAGCACTGGATCGACGACATCATGCCGCTCGTGCAGGACCCGTCGGACCCGCTCGGCACGCTCGACCTGACCACGCACCGGGTGTCGCTCGAGGACGCCCCGCACATGTACGAGGTGTTCCAGAAGAAGCAGGACGGCTGCGTGAAGGTCGTGCTCGACCCCGCCCTGGCCGCCGCCTGATGCGGATCGTCGTCGTCGGCGGGACCGGCAACGTCGGGACGGCGGTGCTCCGTCGCCTCGCCGAGGCCCGGGCCGCCGGCGGACGCGACGACAGTGTCGAGATCGTCGGCGTCGCACGGCGCCTGCCGGACGTGCACGTGGAGCCCTACCGTTCCGCCGTCTGGCACGCCGTCGACGTCGGCGCGTCCGACGCGGTCGGCCAGCTCACTGCGATCTTCACCGGCGCCGACGCCGTGATCCACCTGGCCTGGGCGCTGCAGCCGACGCACGACATCCCGCTGCAGTACCGGACCAACGTCACCGGCACCGCGAACGTGTTGTCGGCCGTTGCTCGTGCAGGGGTCCCACAGGTCGTCGTCGCGTCGTCGGTGGGGGCCTACCGGGGCGTCGACGCCGCGGGCAAGCGGACCCCGGTCGACGAGAGCTGGCCGACCGACGGCATCCCCACCGCGACGTACTCGATCCACAAGGCCGCGAACGAAGCGGCGATGGACGCCTTCGAGGCAGCCCATCCGTCCGTGGTCGTCACGCGGCTGCGCCCGGGGTTGATCTTCCAGCGGGACGCCGCCGCCGAGATCCGTGGACTGTTCCTCGGACACCTCGTGCCGATGTCGATCGTGCGGTGGATCCGGTGGCTCGTGCTGCCCTTGCCGTACCCCTTCGTGTTCCAGGCGGTGCACGCCGACGACGTCGCTGACGCCTACTGGCGGACCGTCGACCAGCGGGCCGGCGGAGCGTTCAACATCGCCGCGTCGCCCGTGCTCAACCCGCCGCGGTTGGCCCGGGCCTTCGGCATGCTCGGTGCCGTCCGGATCCCGCTCGGACTGCTGCGCGGGATCGTGACGCTGACGTGGCGACTGCGGTTGCAGCCGACGGACGCCGGCTGGATCGACATCGCGGCCGGGGTGCCGATCATGCGGACCGACCGCGCCCGGTCGGTGCTCGGATGGGAGGCCCGGCACACCTCCGAAGACGCGTTGCGTGCGCTCGTGGCCGGGTTCGCGGACGGTGCGCACGTGGCCGCGTCGGATCCGCTGCGGGGGTAGCTGGGCTGGGCGGGCGGGCGCTGCCGGGGCGTACCGGGTGCTTTCGGGCGTACCGGGTCGGAAGTTTCGACCAGGTACGCCCGATTCCGCGTTCCATCGCGGGTGTGATGGGAAGGAACGGGCGATCGGGTCGCGCTACGATTCGCTCGTCGTTGTGAGAAGGGGGAGCGCGATGGTGCTCAGTTGGTCGGCGTTCAGTGAACTCGAGGGACCGGGCGGCTCGGCTATGCCCGACCTGTTCGGCGGTTGGTTCGGCATCGCGTTCGGGGTCGTCGCAGCCCTGACGATCCTCACCACCCTGACGATCGTCGTCCTGACGCTCTACCGCGGCAAACGGATGGCCGACCGCGGTCAGAACCCGCTCACCCTGCAGGAGGACATCGCGTACCAGGCGATGCGGAGCCGCACCCTCGCGCCCGAGAAGCCGCTCGAACAGCGGCTCGCCGAACTCGACGACCTGCACGCCCGCGGTGTGATCTCCGACGAGGAGCACCGGACGGCGCGAGCCGAGGCCCTGCGCGGATGATCGCCTCCGAGGAGCTGCACAACCCGCTCATCCCGCCGCTGTACGACATCGTGTGGAGCGTGGCGATGGCGCTCATCGTGGTCGCCGTCGTCGTCACCGTGTGGATCGCGGTCGTGCGGAGCCGTCGCGCGAACGGTGCGCCCCGGACACTCCGCGAGCAGCGGTTGGCGGAACTCGACGACCTGCACGCCCGCGGGGCGATCACCGACGACGAGCACCGGGCGGCGCGAGCCGAGGCCCTGCGCGGTTAGCCTGGGGAAGTGCTGCTGCCGACGGACCTGCTGGGGGAGTGGGCGCTCCGCCGGACGCTGGACGACCGGCGTGCCGGCGTGCAGGGCGTCGTCACCGGCACCACGACGCTGACCGCGGTCGGCGCGCACGAGGTGCGCTGGGACGAAGCGGGCATGATGACCTTCGACGGTCGGGCCACCCCGGTGTCGCGGACGCTCGTCGTGCGTCGCCGCACCACGGGGAGCCCGGACGACTGGACCGTGCACTTCGCCGACGGCCGGGTGTTCCACGACTGGGTCTGGGGTGAGAGGGTGGCCCACGCCTGCGCACCGGACGACTACACCGGGGCACTGGACGGCGACGAGCAGCGGTGGACCGTGCGCTGGGAAGCCCGGGGCCCGGGGAAGGACTACCGGCTCGACAGCGTGCTCACCCGCGCATCGGCGTGACCACGACGTCACCGGCACGCGCCAGACTGAGGCCATGGCACGTTCCTCCGGTACCGAGACCCCGCGCATCACCCTGACCGAGCCCGTCGACCTGCAGGACTGGGTCCCCGGACCCGGCGACGTCCTGACCGGCGACCGCATCGAGGGGAAGCGCATCGGCGTGCTCGACCTGGCCGGTGAGCGCCTGCCCGACCTCGAGATCGAGGAGTGCGTCATCGACACGCTCCGCGGCGACGGCGCCGACTTCCGTGGCCTGCGGGTGCACGACTCGATCATCGACACGCTCGACGCCCCGGTGCTGCGGGCGTCGAGCAGTTCGTGGCGCGAGGTCCGGGTGTCCGGCGGTCGCATCGGTTCCGGCGAGCTGTACGACTCGGGGTTGAACGGCGTCGAGTTCGTCGGGATGAAGTTCGGGTTCGTGAACCTGCGCGGATCGACGCTCACCGACGTGGTGTTCCGCGACTGCGTGATCGACGAGCTCGACATCGCGGACGCGAAGCTGCTCCGGGTGTCGTTCGAGGGCAGCAGCATCCGCGACGCCGAGGGGTCCAACACCCGGATCGACCACGTGGACCTGCGGGGTGCGGACCTCGACCGGGTCGAGCGCCTCGAGGGGTTCCGCGGCGCGACGATCGGCGCCGACCAGCTCTACACGCTCGCCCCGCTGCTGGCGGCGCAGGCGGGCTACCGCGTCGACTGACGGCCGCCCCGAGTCTCGGGGTGGGCGACACTTCTCGCAGCTCCGAGCGCGAGGACCGTCGCTCAGCCCGAGACTCGCCCAGAGCCCGCCGCCGCCGTGGCGAGGGCCGCCGCCAGGTCGGCCTGCACCAGGTCGCCGTGCGCGGCCGCTCCCGCCTGGACCCCGGCGGCGGCGGACGCGATGACCGTCGCCATCGGGGCCGCCACGTTGCCGGCCGCGTACACACCGCGCACCGAGGTCTGCCCGGCCGGGTCGACCGTCAGCGCGCTCGCGTACCGGAAGTCGCCCATGAACTGGTCGGTCGCGACCAGGCCGAGCCCGGACAGGAAGTCCACGCGCGCCTCAGCGGTGCTCGCCGCGGCCAGGGCGTCGAGTTCGACGACCTCGCCGGAGCCGAGCGTGACCCCGGTCAGCGTGCCCTCCGACGAGCGGACCTGCGTGACCGTGTCGTCGACGACCTCGATCCCGCGGGCCTGCAGACCGGCCAGGGCGGTGTCGTCGACGAGTGCGGGATCGGTGACGAACGCCGTCACGTGCTCGCTCAACGCCCGGAACATCAGCGCGTGGTGCACGCCGTTCGGTGTCGTCACGAGCACGCCGATGCGCTGGTCGCGGATCTCCCACCCGTGGCAGAACGGGCAGTGCACGACCCCGCGCCCCCACTGCTCGGCCAGGCCGGGTACCGGCGGCAGGACGTCCACGGCGCCGGAGGCGACGACGAGCCTGCGGGCGGTGACGACCGTGCCGGAGTCCAGCGTGACCGAGAAGCCGACCGGGTCGGTGCCGTCACCCGGCGTGGCGGACGCGGCCACGATCCTCCCGGCCGTCACCTCGACTCCGTAGGCGGCGACCTCGTCGCGACCGATCGCGGACAGCTCGGCGGGGGCGACACCCTCGCGCCCGAGGTAGTTGTGGGCGCCGGCCGACGGCGCGTTGCGGGGCTCGCCCGCGTCGACGACGAGGACGGAGCGGCGGGAGCGCCCGAGGACGAGGGCGGCGGAGAGGCCGGCGGCTGCTCCGCCGATGACGATGACGTCGTAGTGATCACGCATGCAAGGAGCATGCGGCCCATCGCGCGCAGACAGCAAGGAACCTTGCCGTTGTGGCAACATGACGAGCATGCGCACCACTCCACACGGGCACGGCCCGCAGGAACCGACGGCTCCGCGCACGACCGCGCAGGTCGTCGACGGGGTGGGGCCGCGGCTGCGCGCGCTCCGGGCCCACCGGGACGTCACGCTCGCCGCACTCTCCGAGCAGACCGGGGTGTCGGTGAGCACGCTCTCGCGGCTCGAGTCGGGGCAGCGCAAGCCGACCCTCGAACTGCTGCTCCCGCTGGCACGGGCGTACCAGGTGCCGCTCGACGACCTGGTCGGAGCACCGCAGACGGGAGACCCCCGGGTGCACATGAAGCCCGAGGTGCACGGCGGACGCGTGGTGGTGCCGCTGACGAAGCGCACCGGCGGCGTGCGGTCGTTCAAGCAGCTGTTCCCACCGAACACACCGGGCGGTGAACCGTCGCTCAAGACGCACGAGGGCTACGAGTGGCTCTACGTGCTGTCCGGCCGCCTGCGCCTCGTGCTCGGCGAGCACGACCTCGACCTCGGGCCGGGTGAGGTCGCCGAGTTCGACACCCACACCCCGCACTGGATGGGCAACGTCACCGACTCGGTGACCGAGGTGCTGTGCCTGTACGGGCCCCAGGGTGAACGGGCGCACGTGCGGTCGAGGCCGACGCGCTGACGGCACGCGCGAGCGTCACCGTTCCGGCAAGCCGATCAGCGCGTGCGCCACCCGCGGCGTACCCGCAGCCCCGCGCGCACCCGCCGCGCCCACCGGCGCACCGGGTTCGCCCGCCGGCCGTTCACGCGGAACGTGTGGAAGGCGCGTCGCGTCCGCAGCAGTGCGGACGGGAGGCCCGACAACGGTCGCGCGGACACCTGCACCGTGAGCACGGGGTCGGCCACCACCCGCCAGGCCGGGTCGAGCTGCATGCTCAGGTCCACGTCGTCGTGCACCTCGGGGTCCTCGCGGTGCGCTCGGCCGCGCACCGCGGCCCACGTCGACCGCCGCATCGCCATCGCGGAACCGAACAGCGGTGGGCGGCCGAGCGCGGCCCACATGAGCGCGAAGTACGGCCGCATGTAGACGGCGTCCCACAGTCGGCCGATCAGCGGTCCGCCGTCGTGGGGGCATCCGGGCCCGGTCACCGCGACCACCGACGGATCGGCCAACAGCCGCACCGCGTCGGCGATCCACCCCGGCGGCGGGACGGAGTCGGCGTCGAGCCGGACGAGGACGTCCCCGGAGGCCCGGTCGTAGCCGCGCGCCGAGGCCCGGGCGATACCACGGATGCGTTCGGTGAGCACGATCGCCCCCGCTGCCTGGGCGACCTCGGCACTGTCGTCCTGGCTGCCGTTGTCGACCACGACGACCTCGTCGGCGAGCAGATTCTGCACTGCGAGGGCGTCGAGGCAGCGTCGCAGATGCGCAGCGTCGTCACGCACGGGGATGACGACGGAGACGCGGACCATCCTCCGATCCAACCGGAGGTTCGCTGTGCGGACAGCCGGTCCGCGTTCCGTGGCGTTCCTGCGCTGGAGCACATCGGAGGGCGCGCACCTTCGGTCAAGCAGCGCCCCGGTGTCCATCGGTGGCGACGGACAACCGGAAGGCCGACCATGACCACGAACCCACCCGGGAACGACTCCGGGACCCCCATCCACGACCGCACGGTGGCTTCCGAGGGCCACGAGGTGTCCCCCGGCGTCACCGTCCCCTCGTTCGCCAGCGGCGTGCCCGCGGCCGGACCGACGGACCCCGACGTCGCGCAGGCGTACGACCCGTACGGCGACGACGCCGAGGTGCCGTTCGACGCACCCCTCGCCGCCGTCCCCGCAGATGCGGAGTCCGGCAAGGCCGACGCGGCGAAGGGTGCCGCGCAGGACGTCGCCGGGGACGCGAAGGCCAAGGCCGCGGACGTCGCCGGCACGGCCAAGGAGCAGGCCTCGAAGGTCGCCTCCGAGGCGACCGACCACGCCAAGCAGCTCTACGGCCAGGCGTCGGAGAACCTCAAGCAGCAGGCCGGCGAGCAGCAGGAACGTGCCGCAGGCGGCCTCCGCAGCCTCGGCGAGCAGCTCGGTCGCATGGCCGAGAACGACGAGGACCAGGGCGTGGCCGCGAAGGTCGTCCGCGACCTGTCCGGCCGTGCGACCTCGGCCGCCGGGTTCCTCGAGAACCGCGACCCGGGCTCGCTCCTCGACGAGGTCAAGACCTTCGCCGCGAAGCGTCCGGGCACGTTCATCGCCATCGCCGCCGGTGCCGGCATCCTCGCCGGTCGGTTGACGAAGGCGCTCGCCGCGGACGCCAAGCACGAGAAGGAAGCCGGCGACGGGCCCACCACGACCCACACCGGCACCGGCACCGGCCCCGGGAGCGCCCTGTGAGCCACACCGTCCCGGGTCCGACCCCGCCGGGTGAGCCGACACCCGAGGAGCGGGCCGCCACGACACCGCTCGGCGAGCTGCTCTCCGACGTGTCCCGCGACCTCTCCAACCTGTTCCGGCAGGAGATCGCCCTCGCGAAGGCGGAGCTGACCGACTCGGCGAAGAAGGCCGGCAAGGCGGGCGGGATGTTCGGCGGCGCCGGACTCACCGCGTTCTTCTCGCTGCTCTTCGTCTCGATCGCCGCGTGGTGGGCCATCGGGTACGCCGTCGGCAACGCGTGGTCCGCCCTCATCGTCGCCGCGGTCTACGCGATCGTCGCCGTGGTCCTCGGTCTCCGCGGTCGCGCTGCGGCCAAGGAGATCACGGGCCTGCCCCAGACGGTCGCCACCGCCAAGGAAGTCCCCGAAGCACTCAAGCCCACGACCACCGGGAGGAAGCCATGAGCACCCCAGACGAGATCCGCGCCGACATCGAGCGCACCCGCGGCGAACTCGGCTCCGACGTCGACGCCCTGGCCGACAAGGTCAGCCCGTCGTCGATCGCCCACCGCCAGACCGAGAAGGTGAAGAGCCGGTTCCAGGGCGTCCGCGAGTCCGTGATGGGCGCCGCGGACTCCGCGAAGTCGAGCGCCTCGGGCTCGGCGTCCGGTGCCGCAGACCACGCGAAGGACGTCGCCCAGCGCGGGGTCGAGCAGGCCAAGGGCGCACCGTTGGCGATCGGACTCATCGCGTTCGGCGCCGGCTGGCTCGTGTCGTCGCTCATCCCCGCGAGCGACAAGGAAGAGGAGCTGGCCGTCGAACTCAAGGACAAGGCAGCCCCCCTCGTCGACGAGGTCAAGGAACAGGCGAAGGACGCCGGGTCGCAGCTCGGGGACGCCGCGAAGGGGCACGCGCAGGACCTCAAGGGCACTGCGCAGGACGCCGCTCAGACCGTCAAGGACGAGGCGCAGGGCGCCGCTTCGGACGTGCAGGACCACGCGAAGGGCGCAGCGGACGACGTCCGCAGCAGCTGACGCAACGGGCTCACGAACGACAGGCGCGGTGCCGGCTGGCACCGCGCCTGCCGTCGTCCAGGCGGTAGCGTTCCGGGCATGGACCGGACCGACGAACTCGCCGTGGAGCTCCGGCACGCGATCGGTCGCGTCGTGCGCGCTGCGAAGCGGGAGGCGGACTCGCTGCCGACCGCCCACGCGACGACCCTCGGGTTCCTCGAGCGCGAGGGGCCGATGCCGATCGCGCAGCTGGCACGTCGCCGGGCGGTGAAGCACCAGGGGCAGTCGCGCACGGTGGGGGAGCTCGCCGACCTCGGGTACGTCGAGCGGACGGCGTCGGACACCGACCGCCGCGTGTCGGTCATCCGCATCTCCGACACCGGCAGCGAGGTCCTCCGCCGGGACATGACGGCGCGTGCCGACTGGTTGGCGACGGCGATCCGCGAGGAACTCGACGACGAGGAGCGCGCGGCCCTCGAGCGCCTGCCCGGCATCTTCGAGCGGTTGGCCCGGCGCGCCGACTGAGTGCTCCCTCACCTGGATCGACACCCAGAAGTACAACACAGTTGTAGAGTCGTTGCCATGGAGCTGACGAAGTACACCCACGCCACCGTCGTCCTCGAGCAGGACGGGACCACCCTCGTCATCGACCCGGGGGTGTTCACGCCCGAGGCCGCCGACCTCGTCGGCGCAGCTGCCGGCGTCCTCATCACCCACGAGCACGCCGACCACTTCGACGTCGAGGCCGTCCGCGCCGGGCTCGCCGCGAACGACGCCCTCGTGGTGCGGGCTCCCGGTGCGGTCGTCGAACAGCTCGGTGACCACGACGGTCGCGTGAGGGCGGTCCATGCCGGTGACGCGTTCGAGATCGGCACGTTCTCGGTGCAGGTCTTCGGCGAGGAGCACGCGGTCATCCACCGCGACGTCCCGACGATCGCGAACGTCGGGTACCTGGTGGACGGCACGGTGTTCCACCCGGGCGACGCGTACCTCGAGCCGGGGGTCCCTGTGCAGACGCTGCTCCTGCCGACCAGCGGTCCGTGGACGAGCACCGCCGCCGCGGTCGACTACGTCCGATCGGTGGCGCCGGAGCGTGCCGTGCAGATCCACGAGGCGATGCTGAGCGAACTCGGCCAGCAGTCCACCGCGCGGTTCCTCGGCTCGGACGGTCTCGGACCGGTGCCGGTCCTGATCCTGCCCGCGGGGGAATCGATCACCGTCTGACGGACGCGACCGTGCTCCTGGGAGGCGATCCGCGCCTCCCGGGCAGCATGGAGGGATGTCCGACGCTCCCTCGACCGCAGTCCTCTTCGACATCGACGGCACGCTCGTCGACTCGAACTACGCCCACATCGACGCCTGGTGGCGCGCTGCCCGCGCAGCGGGCGAGTCCGTCGACGCCTGGCGGATCCACCGTGCGATCGGCATGGACTCCGCGAAGCTGCTCGAGACGCTGCTGCCGGACGCGTCCGACGAGACGCGCGACACCGTCGAGCAGTTCAACACCGCCTACTTCGCCGAGCACATGCCGCAGCTGCGGCTGCTGCCGGGCGCCCGAGAGCTGCTCCGTGCGGTCGCCGAGGCGGGGCACGCCGTCGTCCTGGCGACGAGTGCGCCGGAGAACGAACTGACGCGGCTGCGCGAACTGCTCGACGCCGAGGAGTGGCTCACCGCGGTGACGAGCTCCGAGGACGTCGAGCAGGCGAAGCCGGACCCCGGGATCGTCCAGGTGGCGCTCGACCGGGCCGGTGTGCGTGCTGACGCTGCCGTCATGGTCGGCGACGCGATGTGGGACGTCGAAGCGGCCGGACGCGTCGGGGTGACCTGCGTCGCGGTGATGACCGGCGGCATCGGCGGCGACGAACTCCGCGGAGCCGGTGCCGCCGAGGTCCACGACGACGCCGCTGCCGTGCTCGCCGCGCTGCGGTCCGGGGACGGCGCGATCGCGGCACTGGGTGGGCGCGCGTGAGCGTGCGTCGTCGCTGGCATCCGTGACAGGATCGTCGACCGTGATCACGATCGAACGCGTGTCCTGGGACGACCCCCGATCCGTGGTGCTCCGCGCCCGGATGGACGACGAGATGCACGAACGCTACGGTTCGTCGAACGGCGACGAGGACCCGGCGATCACGGCCGAGCGGAGCCGCGCGCTCTCCGTCGACCCGTCGACCGTCGTCACCTCGGTCCTCGCGGTCGACGAGTCCGGCGAAGCCGTCGGGCACATCGCGATCCGACGGCTCGGCGACGAGGTGGAGCTGAAGCGCCTGATCGTGCTGGCGTCGGCCCGCGGCAAGGGGGCAGCCACCGCACTGCTCGACGAGTGCGAGCGCATCGGCCGCGAGCTCGGCGTGCCCCGGCTGATCCTGCAGACCGGTGACAAGCAGCCCGACGCGGTCGCCCTGTACGAGAAGACCGGGTGGAGCCCGATCCCGGTCTACACGCCGTACGCGGCGACGATGCCGTGGTCGTTCTGCTTCGAGAAGGCCCTCTAGGGGTACGACCCTTCCGATTGCACTTTCAGGTGGATAGTGCAATTCTTGCTCGGTGAGCACCACTGAACGCACCCGCACGCTGCGCCGGAGCATGATCGGCGAAGCACGTCGGGCGACCGTCGAGCACGGGTTGAGCGGTTTCACGATCGAGCAGCTCTGCGAGACCGTCGGGGTGTCACGGCGCACGTTCTTCAACCACTTCGCGTCGAAGGACGACGCCGTGCTCGGCATCGAGCTGCACGCCGACGTCGAGGCGATCGACCGGTACGCCGAGGGCGGGATCGTCCCCGGCGGACTCGACCCGCTCGACTCGATCGTCGCGCTGGCGATCGACCAGTTCCACCGCGTCGGCATCGATCGCGCGGACGAGGTCCTGGTGCGCCGGGTCTTCGAGCGCGAGCCGGCGCTCGTCGCGCGGTTCCTGTCGGCCACCGACGTGCAGCTCGCCCGGATCACGGACGCCGTGCGGCTGCGGTTCGGGTGGGACGACCCCGCCGACCGCCGTGCGCGCCTCGTCACCGAGGCCGCCGCGGGGCTGCTCAAGGTGACGGCGGAGACCTACTTCGACGAGGCCACCGGCCCGCCCTTCGACGAGCTGCTCACCCAGAACCTCCGCCTGATGAGGGCGGCCATCACCACCGGACAGGACTCCACACCATGAGCGCAACCGCGCCGGGCACCACCAAGCGTGCCCGCCCCGGCACCGACGGGCCGCTGCTGCTGACGCAGCGCCGGATCTGGATCATCTTCTCCGCGCTCATCGCGGGGATGCTGCTCTCCAGCCTCGACCAGACCATCGTCTCGACGGCGATGCCCACCATCGTCGGCGAACTCGGCGGCGTCGCGCACCAGGCGTGGCTGACGACCGGGTACCTCCTCGCCTCGACCATCGTGATGCCCGTCTACGGCAAGTTCGGTGACGTCCTCGGCCGCCGCAACCTGTTCCTCATCGCGATCGCCCTGTTCACCATCGCGTCGGCCGGGTGCGCCTTCGCCGGCGACTTCACGCAGCTCGTGGTGTTCCGTGCGATGCAGGGGCTCGGCGGCGGCGGTCTGATGATCCTGTCGCAGGCGATCATCGCCGACATCGTGCCCGCCTCGCAGCGCGGCAAGTACCTCGGCCCGCTCGGTGCGATCTTCGGCCTGTCCGCGATCGGCGGCCCGCTCCTCGGTGGCTTCTTCGTCGACCACCTCACCTGGAACTGGGCGTTCTACATCAACATCCCGGTCGGCATCGCGGCGTTCTTCGTGGCGTGGTTCGCGCTGACCCTGCCGAACAAGAAGGCGACGAAGCGCATCGACGTGCTCGGCGTGCTCTTCATGTCCGCCGCGACCACGTGCCTGGTGTTCTTCTCGGAGTTCGGCGGCAGCAAGGACCACGGCTGGGACGCCCCCGAGACCTGGGCCTGGTTCGCCGGACTCGTCGTCTCCGCCGCCCTCCTCGTGCTCGTCGAGTCGCGTGCGCAGGACCCGGTCCTGCCGCTGTCGTTCTTCAAGAACCGCACCTTCCTGCTCGCGACCGGCATCGGCCTGGTGCTCGGCATCGGCATGTTCGCGGCGATCGGCTTCGTCCCGACGTTCCTGCAGATGGCATCCGGCACCTCGGCCGCCGTGTCGGGCCTGCTGATGCTGCCGATGATGGTCGGCCTGATCGGCACCTCGATCGCGTCCGGCAACCTGATCACCAAGACCGGCCGCTACCGGATGTTCCCGATCATCGGCACGGTCCTGGTCGCCATCGCCATGCTCGCGATGACCCAGCTCGCCGCGGCCACCCCGATCTGGCTGATCTGCGCGTACCTGTTCGTCTTCGGCGCCGGGCTCGGACTGATCATGCAGGTGGTCGTCCTGGTCGCGCAGAACGCCGTGCCGGCCGAGCAGGTGGGTACCGCGACCTCGACGAACAACTACTTCCGCGAGGTCGGCGCCTCCCTCGGGACCGCCGTGTTCGGTGCGCTGTTCACGGCCCGGCTCACGACGTCGCTCACCGACGTGTTCACCGGCGCCGGCGGCTCGGCGACCGATGCAGCGTCGTCGGCGGGCAGCATCGACCCCGCGACCGTGGCGAAGCTGCCCGAGGCGGTGCAGGACGGCATCGTGAACGCGTACGCCGATTCGCTGGCACCCGTGTTCTGGTACCTGCTGCCCTTCATCGCCGTGGCGTTCCTGCTCGCGCTGTTCCTGCCGCAGATCACGCTCTCCGACACGGCCGGCATGGTCGCCCGTGGCGAGGCCGTCGGTGGCGACGAGGCCGACGAGCTCGAGCGTGCACAGCGCGCGGGCCGGGCGGAGTCCGTGTCGTCCGAGTCCGTGTCGTCGGGTGGTGAGACGCCGGCGTCCCGCCGGGACGCCTCCGACTGAGCGCGGCGCCGCCGGATCCGGGGGCGTCCTGCGGATGGCGGGGCGCGTCGTGGAGACGGCGGCGTGCTGACGGGAGGCGCGGTGCCAGCTGGCACCGCGCCTCCCGTCCGTCGTCCGGTCGCGCTCACTGCCGCGGCCGGCCCCGAGTCTCAGGCTCAGCGACAGATCTCGTGCTCGTCGGCGCGAGAACTGTCGCCCAAGCCGAGTCTCGCCGCGACAGCGTCGAGTCTCGCGGCGGACGGGCGCTAGGCGCCGGTGCTCGCGCGCCGGACCAGGCGAGTGGGGAGCGCCACCGGCTCGGCCGCGGTGCCGTCGAGCGTCGCGAGCAGTCGTTCCGCGGCTGCGCGCCCGAGGTCGGCGCCGGGCAGGGCGACGCTCGTCAGCGCGGGGGCCGTGACCGACGACGACGGCAGGTCGTCGAAGCCGGCGACCGCGAGCTCCCCGGGGACCGCGATGCCCAGCGACCCGGCGACGCGCAGGACGCCGTAGGCCAGGGTGTCCGCCGCGGCGACGACCGCGGTGACGTCGTCGTCCTGCCAGGCCTCGATGACGTGCTCGGTGGCCGAGGCTGCGGCGTCCACGGTGAGGTCGGCGCGGGCGGTGACCTCGGACAGGGTGATGCCGGCGGCGGCGCACTCCTGCTCGAAGAGGTTGCGCCGGACCCCGAACGTCGTTGCTCGGGAGGTCCCGTCGAGGTACCCGACGCGACGATGGCCCTGTTCGTGCAGGTGCGCGACGAGGTCGTGGACGCCGGGGGAGAGGTCGTAGTTGACGGCCTCGGTGCCACCCGGGGCGTCGAGGAGCACCACGGGCACGCTCGCCGACATCGACTCGCCGGCGGCCGGGGCGTCGACGAGGATGCCCGCCGGACGGAGGCGTTCGAAGCGGCGGACGTCGGCTGCCACGGGCTGCGCGCCGCGCTCGGTGACCGACAGCACGAGCTGAAACCGGTCGCCGATGGTGTCGCGCACGCCGCGGATGACCTCGGCGAAGAAGGGGTTCGACAGGTCGGGGGCGATGAGGACGACCAGGTCGCCGCTGCCCCGTGCCAGGGAGCTCGCGGCGTGGTCGACGACGTAGCCGAGCTCGTCGACGGCGTCGCGCACCCGCGTGGCGATGGGGACGGACACCCGGCCGCGGTCCTTGCCGTTGACGACCAGGGAGACCGTGGCGATGCTCGTGCCGGCGCGCTCGGCCACCATGGCAGCGGTCACACGGCGGCCCGGAGCGACGGATGAAGGCACGGGTCGATGCTACCGAGGACGCCTCGACGACTTGACGTCAAACGCTTGACGTGCTTCCATGTCAAACGCTTGACGCGCTGCGCGACGACGCTCTGTCGGACCGCGGATCCCCACCGCGTCGAGCACAGACCCCTCGATTCCCCGAAGAAGTGGAGCGCCCAGCGTGCCCAGTGCGACCAACACCGCTGCGACCCAGCCCGCGAAGATCATCCTCGACTGCGACCCCGGCCATGACGACGCCGTCGCCATCCTGCTGGCCCACGGCAACCCGGACATCGAGCTCCTGGCCGTCACCACCGTCGTCGGCAACCAGACGCTGCCGAAGGTCACCCGCAACGCCCTCGCCGTCGCGCGCATCGCCGGCATCACCGGAGTGCCGTTCGCCGCGGGTGCCGACCGTCCGTTGCTGCGCCAGATCGAGGTCGCGCCGGACATCCACGGCGAGAGCGGACTCGACGGGCCGATGCTGCCCGAGCCCTCGTTCGAGCTCGACCAGCGGCACGCCGTCGACCTGATCATCGAGACGGTCATGGCGCACGAGCCCGGCACCGTCACGCTGGTGCCGACCGGCGGCCTGACGAACATCGCCCTCGCCGCCCGCAAGGAACCCCGCATCGTCGAGCGCGTCAAGCAGGTCGTCCTCATGGGCGGCGGCGTGCACGTCGGGAACTGGAGCCCGGTGGCCGAGTTCAACATCGTCATCGACCCCGAGGCCGCCTCGATCGTCTTCGACGCCGGCTGGGACGTCGTCATGGTCGGCCTCGACCTGACCCACCAGGCCCTCGCCACCCCGGAGGTCGCCGCGCGCATCGCCGCCGTCGGCACCGCCCCCGCCGCGTTCGTCGGCGAGCTGCTCGACTTCTTCGGCCAGACCTACAAGGATGCGCAGGGCTTCGACGCCCCGCCGGTCCACGACCCCTGCGCCGTCGCGTACGTCATCGACCCGACCATCGTCCGCGCCGTGAAGGTCCCGATCCACATCGAGACCCAGGGCACCCTGACGCTGGGCATGACCGTCGCCGACTTCCGTGCGCCCGCGCCGGAGGACTGCCGCACGAGCGCCGCGATGGAGCTCGACCACGGCCGGTTCTGGGACCTCGTCGTCGACGCCCTCGAGCGCATCGGCGAGACCCCCGACACCGGCTGGACCCCGCGCCCCGCCACCACCAACGCCACCTCGACGGAGATCTGAGCACCATGACCACCACATCGACGAAGAAGTCGATCGGCGCCCTCACCGCGGCGCTCCTCGCAGCGTGCATCGCGTTCCAGCTCAACGCGAGCATGCTCAGCCCCGCGCTGGTCACCATGGCGCGCGAGCTCAAGACCGACGACGCCACCATCGGGCTCTCGCAGACCCTGTACTTCACGCTCGCGGCGCTCTTCTCGCTGTTCTTGCCGCGCCTGTCCGACATCGTCGGCCGCAAGCGCGTCCTGCTCGGCATGCTCGCCGTGATGCTCGTCGGCAGCATCGTCGCCGCGCTCGCCGTGAACGTGCCGATGCTGTTCGCCGGCCGGATCATCCAGGGCGTCACGGGGCCGGTCGTCCCGATCTGCCTGCTCGTCCTGCGCAACGAGATCGCCGACCCGAAGCGCTACGGCGCCGCACTCGGACTGCTCACCGCCGTGAACGGCGGCATCGCCGGCGTGGACGCGCTGGCCGGTGGCTGGATCGCCACGAACTTCGGGTTCCGCGGGATCTTCTGGGTCATCGCCGTCGTCACCGTCATCGCGCTGGCGCTCGTCGCCGTGTGGGGTGTGGAGTCGAAGCCGTCCGCGGGTACCCGGATGGACTGGATCGGCGTCGTCCCCCTCGTGGTGAGCGTCGGCGCGCTGCTCACCGCGTTCAACGAGGCCGGCAAGCTCGGCGCCGCGAACCCGGCACTGGTGATCGGCGGCATCGTCGTCGCACTCGCCGCCTTCGCGGTCTTCTGGGCGGTCGAGTCCCGCGTGCAGGAACCGCTCGTCGAGACTCGGTTCCTGAAGCGCCGTGCCACGTGGGCGCTCCTCGCGACGACGTTCCTGACCATGACGGGCGTCTTCGCGGTCGTCAACGGCCTGGTCACGTCGCTCGCGCAGAACGGTGACGCCGGCTTCGGGATGGAACCCGACCTCGCCTCGCTCGTGTTCCTCACCCCGTACGCGCTGGTCGGCTGGATCGTCGGTCCGTTCGCGGGACGCCTCGCGCCGACCATCGGCTACCGCGCCGTGCTCCGCGTCGGCCTGATCGGCAGCATCGTCTCGACGGTCCTGATGGCGCTGGTGGGCGTGCACTCGCTGCCGGTCCTGGTCACCGCGACCGTCCTGATCGGCATCACGTACGCGGGCATCGCGAACATCATCCTGAACGGCCTGGGCATCGTGCTCTCGCCGGAGTCGAACCCCGGCTTCCTGCCGGGCCTGAACGCCGGTGCGTTCAACCTCGGCGCCGGGGTCAGCTTCGCCGTCCTGCCGGCGCTGCAGATCGCGCTCGGGGTCGGCGGGTCCGCGGGCACCGCCGGATACTCCGGTGGCATGCTGCTCGGTGCCGTGATCACGACCGCCGCGCTCGCGATCTCGTTCCTCATCCCCCGCCCGGAGAGCGCCGAGACCACGTCCGTCGCGCCGCAGAAGGAGACCGTCCGTTGACCCAGACCATCGTGATCGTCGGATCGCTCAACGCGGACCTGGTGGTCCGGACCGAGCGGTTCCCGAAGCCCGGTGAGACCCTGCACGGGTCCGACCTGGCGATCCTGCCGGGTGGCAAGTCCGCCAACCAGGCGGTGGCTGCCGGGAGGCTCGGGGGCACGGTCCGCATGATCGGTGCGGTCGGCGACGACGGGAACGGTGCGTTGCTCCGCGACTCCGTCGCGGCTGCGGGTGCGGACACCACGCACGTCGCCGTCCGGGAGGGCGTGGCCACCGGCACCGCCGTCATCACCGTGGACGCCGCGGGGGAGAACACGATCGTGATCTCCGCCGGCGCCAACGGCACGCTGACGCCGGCCGACGTGCCCGCCGACGCCTTCGACGACGCCGGCGTGCTCGGCCTCTGCCTCGAGGTCTCGATCGACGCCGTCCTCGCCGCAGCCCGGGCAGCGCACGCCGCCGGGGTCACGGTGCTGACGAACCTGTCGCCCTTCGGGGCCGTCCCCGCCGAGCTGCTCGAGCTGACCGACGTGTTGCTCGTCAACGAGCACGAGGCCGAGTCGCTCGGCGAGCACGGTGTCGCGCGCTCGATCGTCACCCGCGGCGGCTCGGGCTGCGTCGTGCACGACGGCGAGGCGGACCCGGTGTCGATCGACGCCGTCCGGGTCGAGCCGGTGGACACCACGGGCTGCGGCGACGCCTTCATGGGTTCGGTGGCCCTGCGGCTGGCGGCGGGGGACTCCCTCGTCGACGCCGCACGCTTCGCGGTGGGGGTCGGGGCGTACGCCGCGACCAAGGCGGGCGCGCAGGCCTCGTACCCGACCACGGCGGAACTCGAGGCGTTCCTGCGGGCGTGAGTCGGGCCTCCAGACGTTCCCCGGCCGCTAGCGTTGTGGCATGCGCGTGGGAGTCCTCGACATCGGGTCCAACACCGGCCACCTGCTCGTGGTGGACGCCCACGGCGGCGCCGCGCCGCTGCCGGCGTCCTCGTTCAAGCAGCCGTTGCGGCTCGCCGAGCACCTGGACGACTCGGGCGCGGTGACACAGCAGGGGATCGACGCCCTGACCACGTTCGTCGCCGACGCCGTCCGGGTCGCCGAGGAGCGCGGGTGTGAGGACATGCTCGCGTTCGCCACCTCGGCGGTGCGCGATGCCGGCAACTCCGAGGCCGTGCTCGCCCACGTCGAGTCCTCCACCGGGGTCGAGCTGGCCGTCCTGTCCGGCTCCGACGAGGCCCGGCTGACGTTCCTGGCCGTGCGCCGCTGGTTCGGCTGGTCCGCCGGTCGCCTGGCGGTCTTCGACATCGGCGGGGGGTCGCTCGAGATCGCTGGCGGTGCCGACGAGGCGCCGGACGTCGCGTGGTCGATGCCGATCGGCGCCGCACGGCTCGCGCGCTCCTACTTCGCCGCGGGTACCCCGACCGAGGACGACGTCCGCCGCCTCCGGCACGAGATCCGTGTGGAGATCGCTCGCGACGCCGGCAAGTTGCTCCGTGCCGGTCGGCCGGACCGGGCCGTGGCGACCTCGAAGACCTTCCGGTCGATCGCGCGGATCTGCGGGGCGGCGCCCTCCGGTGCCGGGCCGCTCGTGCCGCGGGTGCTCGACGGTGACGTACTCCGGTCGAAGCTGCCGGCGCTCCTGACCATGTCGGTCGCCGAGCTGGGGGAGCTGCCCGGGGTGTCGGCCAGCCGGGCGCACCAGGTGGTGCCGGGTGCGCTCGTCGCCGAGGCCTGCCTCGACATCTTCGACTTGCCGGCGCTCGAGATCTGCCCGTGGGCCCTCCGCGAGGGCGTGATCCTCGAGCGACTCGACCAGCTGTCGGTGCTGGGCAATTCCCAGTAGTGACCGGTATGGTCAGGGAATGACCAGATCGGACACTCCCAGTACGTTCATCCCCGGCGCACTCTGGACGGTCGCGGGGGTCGGCTGGCTCGTCGGCGAAGCCGTCTCGGCGTCGGCGTTCCCCGGCTACAGCTACGCGACGAACTACATCTCCGACCTCGGGGTCCCCGACGTCGGCGCGTTCCAGGGGCGGTCGATCGACTCACCGCTGCACGTGCTCATGAACACGACGTTCATCGGGCAGGGCGTCCTGTTCGGGATAGCAGCGGTGCTCGCCGTCGTGGTGTTCCGTGCAGCGTCCCGCCGTGCGCGGGTGGCGGCCGCGGTCCTCGCCGTGGTCCACCTGGTCGGGATGGTGCTGGTCGGCTCGTTCCACGGCAGCCAGACGAGCACCGACGGCGGCACCATCGTGTTCCACGTGCTCGGCGCCGCGGCAGCGATCACGACCGGCAACCTCGTGGCGATCACCGCCGGCATCGGGTCTCGGGCGCTGCGGGCGCCGGCGGCCTACCGGATCACGAGTGTCGTGCTCGGCATCGTCGGCCTCGTCTCCCTCGTGATGCTCGTCGTCGACTCGTCGTCGACGGTGATCGACGTGCTCCCCGACGGCGTGTGGGAGCGTGCGTCCGTGTACACGATCGTCGCGTGGGAGCTCGTGACCGGGATCACCCTGCTGGTCGCGGGGGCCCGGCGCCGGCGGGCGGCACGGGCCGCAGCGGTCGGCGCGTGACCCGCCCCGCGCGCCGGGCTCGGCCCTCGGCCGAGGAGATCAACGGGGACGTCCTGGACATCACCGCCGGGCTCATCGCCCGCCGCGGCATCAAGGACACCGCCGTGCAGGCCGTCGCCGACCAGGCCGGCTACTCGAAGGCGGGCATCCTCGCCCGGTTCACGAGCAAGGAGCTGCTCGTCGAGGCCGCGCTCGCGCAGTGCACCGCGCAGACCGAGGCGATCCGGGCAGCTGCCGCCGCCGCCCCCGCGGGGAAATTCCGCGACGCCGCGGCGCTCGCGGGGATCACCGACCTCGCACTCGCCCGGCCGGGGTGGGCGGAACTCGCCCTCGCCGCGTTCACGCTGCGACGCGGGGACGACGTCGGTGCGCGGCTGGTCCCGGTCGCAGCGATCTTGCTCGAACTCTTCGGCCTGGACCTCGGCGACCCCGCGGCCGCGTCGCTCGACCGACGAGCCCGGGTGTCCGGTGCCTTCGGCGCGATCATGATGCTCGCGCTGACCTACGAGAACGACGCCTCGGCGACCGAGGCACGGCCGCACGTGCTGCGGGTGGCGTGGGACGCCCTCGGACACGGCGGCGACGTGCCGGGGGCGGTCGGTTAGGTCCGTGTCGTCCGCGCGGACCTCGGCGGGGCGAGCAGCCACGGACGGATCAGCTTCGTCACGAACGGCAGCACCCAGAACGTCATGATCGGCGTGAGCACGAGTGTCGTGATGAGCACCCGCGGCAGCGCTGCGAGTCCCGCGAACGACGGCACGAGCAGCCCGACGACGACCGTGAACGCCAGGTTCACCGGGAAGAAGCCGAGCCAGATGCTCACCGCCTGCTTCCATCGCGGGGGCGCGCTCGAGGCCGGGGCGTCCTGCGGGACGTCGAACCAGCCCTCGATCCCGGTGCGTTTCTCGACGCGGGACTCCACGACGAGGTCGCGGCCGAGGTCAAGCCAGCGCAGCCGGTCGTCGGAGTTCTCCCACGTGGCGAGCGAGTCGTGGTCGGCGAAGCGGTAGAGCATGTGCCACTCGCGGGACTGCGCCCGGGACCGGACCCACCCGGAGCCGAGGAAGCCCGGGTAGCGGTTGGCGAGGTTCACGCCGGACTGCACCCAGCGGGTGACGTCCGGGATGCGGTCGGGTTCGACCAGGCGGGTGATGGACACGGTGACGGGCGGGCCGGCGGTCTCGGGTGACGACTGGAGGCTCCCTGGCTCTTGTGGAGTCATGGGTCCAGTCTCGCGGACGCGTGTTACCGGCTCGTGTCGAACGGTCCTAGCTCGCCTGCTTCTTCTCGGCGGGCGCCTTCTTCGCCGCGGGCTTCTTCGCGGGCGCCTTCTTGGCCGGGGCCTTCTTCGCCGGCGCCTTCTCGGTGGCCTTCGCGGGCGCAGTCTTCTTCGCAGGCGCCTTCGCGGCCGGCGCCTTCTTCGTCGAGCCGGACGCGCTCGAGTCGGAACCCGACGACGAACGCGAGCTGGACGACGAACGCGACCCCGAGCCTCCTGTCCGCTTCTTGTCCACGGATGCACGCAGGGCGGCCATCAGGTCGAGGACGTCACCGCCCTCGCCCTCGTCGTCCTCGTCGTCCTTCGCGCCGAACGTCTTCTCGGTGTCGATGTCGTCTCCGGCGTCGAGTTTGGCGTCGATGAGCTGCTGCAGTTCCTCTTGGTAGGAGTCGGTGTAGCGGTCCGGATCGAAGTCCGTCGACATGCTCTCGACGAGCGACGACGACATCTTCAGCTCGTTCGCGCTGACCTTCACCGACGAGTCCAGCGCCGTGAAGTCGGCGGCCCGGACCTCGTCGCCCCAGAGCAGCCCCTGCAGCAGGATGACGTCGTCGTGCACGCGCAGCACGCCGAGCCGGGTCTTCTGGCGCAGCGTGAACTGCACGATCGCGAGGCGGTCGGTCTTCGCCAGGGTCTCGCGCAGCAGCACGTAGGCCTTCGGCGAGCGCGAGTCCGGCTCGAGGTAGTACGTCTTCTCGAACATCATCGGGTCGACCTGCTCGACGGGGACGAACTCGAGCACCTCGACCTCGTGCGACTGCTCCTCGGGGAGCTGCTTGAAGTCGTCCGCGGTCAGCACCACGGTCTTGTCGCCGTCGTCGTAGGCGCGCTGGATGTCGGCGTACTCGACCTCGTGGCCGAACTCGCAGACGCGCTTGTATCGGATGCGGCCCTTGTCCTCGTCGTGGACCTGGTGCAGGGACACATCGTGGGTCTCGGTGGCTGCGTACACCTTGATGGGCACGTTGACGAGCCCGAACGCGATGGAGCCCTTCCAGATCGACCTCATGCGCACATGATGCCCGTGTCCGCACGGGAGTGCCCGCAGCCGACGGGTTCTCCACAGATCCGGGTTCGCTGGACCGTCGACCGGGCGACGCGAGCACGATGGGCGCATGAGCCAGCTCGACAAGCAGGACCCGCGCTCGCAGTTCCCCAGACCGCCGTTCCCCGCGCAGACGCAGCAGGGGTCCGGGCTGGCGAGTGCGATGGACCCGCCGCCCGACCACGGTGAGGTCTCCTACCTCGGCACGGGGCGCATGCGGGGGTACCGCGTGCTCGTCACGGGTGCGGACTCCGGCATCGGCCGGGCCGCGGCGATCGCGATGGCGAAGGAAGGGGCCGACGTCGCACTGAACGCCCTGCCCGAGGAGATCGACGACCTGACCGAGGTCCGTGACGTCATCGCCGACCTCGGTCGCAACGCCGTGATGCTGCCCGGTGACCTGACGGACGAGGCCTTCTGCGACGAACTCGTCCGGACGGCGGTGCGCGACCTCGGCGGGCTGGACGCCCTCGTCCTGGTCGCCGGACACCAGCTGGTGCACGAGGACGTCACCGAGCAGTCGACCAAGGACTTCGACCGCACGATGAAGGTCAACCTCTACTCGCTGTTCTGGCTGGTCCGCGCCGCGGTCCCGCACATGGCGCCGGGTAGTTCGATCGTGACGACGAGCTCGGTGTCCGCGTACCAGCCGCAGGACCGCATGATCGACTACGCGGCGACGAAGGCCGCCATCATCACCTACACGAACGGCCTCGCACGGCAGCTCGCGGCGAAGGGCATCCGGGCGAACACCGTGGTACCCGGGCCGGTGTGGACGCCGCTGCAGCCGATCAGCTACCCGGGCGACGAGATCGCACGGTACGGCCAGGACACCCCCTTCGGCCGGCCGGCGCAGCCCGTCGAGCTCGGCAGCGCCTACGTGTACCTGGCGGGGCCGGAGTCGTCGTACACCTCGGGCACGACCCTGACGGTGGCGGGAGCGACCGGGGTGGCGCTGTGAGTCCGGCGGCCCGCAAGACCGTCGTCGTGGTCGGCGATCGGCGACTGGCGCTGACGAACACGGACAAGGTGCTCTACCCCGAGACCGGCACGACCAAGGGACGGGTGATCGAGTACTACGAGCGTGTGGCGCCGTGGATGATCCCGCACGTCAAGGACCGCCCGGTGACCCGGAAGCGGTGGGCGAACGGGGTCGACGGCAAGGTCTTCTTCGAGAAGAACCTGCCGGACTCCGCCCCGGACTGGGTCCGCCACCACACCATCCACCACTCCGAGCACGACAACGAGTACCCGATCGTCGACGACCTGCCGACCCTCGTGTGGATGGCGCAGCAGGCCGCGCTGGAACTGCACGTGCCGCAGTGGCGGTTCGGCCCGCGCGGTGGGCAGCAGAACCCGGACCGGCTCGTGCTCGACCTGGACCCCGGCGAGGGCGTCGGCCTGCCCGAGTGCGTCGAGGTGGCGGTCGCGGCACGCGAGATCCTGCACGGCATGGGGCTCGACCCGTACCCGGTGACCTCCGGCTCGAAGGGGATCCACCTCTACGCCGCCCTCGACGGCCGGTCGACCACGGCGAACGTCTCCGACGTCGCGCACGAACTCGCGAAGGCGCTCGAGCACGACCTGCCCGACCTGGTGTTGTCGTCGATGAGCCGGGCCGAGCGGACGGGCAAGGTGTTCGTCGACTGGTCGCAGAACAACGGCAACAAGACGACGATCGCGCCGTACTCGCTGCGCGGCCGCGGGCGGCCGACGGTCGCAGCACCCCGCACCTGGAAGGAACTCGAGGAACGCGGGCTCGCGCAGCTCACGTTGGACGAGGTCCTCGAGCGCCTGGAGGCGCACGGCGACCACCTGCACCCGGTCGCCTCCGCCTCGCTGGCCGTCGGACGCGACGACCACGGTCACTGGGACAGCGACCGGACCGAGCGTGCGAACGACGCCGAGCAGCCGGCTCGCGACCGGCTCACCGCCTACCGCGCGAAGCGCGACGCCTCGAAGACGCCGGAACCGGTTCCCGAAGGAGCCCCCACGGTCCGGAAGGACGGCACCCCGACGTTCGTGATCCAGGAGCACCACGCCACCCGCGACCACTACGACTTCCGGCTCGAGCACGACGGCGTGCTGGTGAGCTGGGCACTGCCGAAGGGCGAACCGACCGACCCGGGCAAGAACCACCTGGCCGTGCAGACCGAGGACCACCCGCTCGAGTACGGCGCGTTCGAGGGCACGATCCCGAAGGACGAGTACGGCGGTGGCACGGTCACGCTCTGGGACGACGGCACCTACGAGCTCGAGAAGTGGCGCGAGGGTGAAGAGGTCATCGTCACCCTGCACGGCCGGACCGGCGGCGCTCGCCGACTGGCGCTCCTGCACACTCGCGGCCGGGGCGGAGCGGGCGACGAGAAGAACTGGCTCATCCACCGCACGAAGGAGCAGCCCGACCGCATGGCGGACACCGGCGGCGCGACCGACGCGGGGCGGGCCTCCCGTCCATCTGCCGCGCACCGAGACGGACAGCGGCGCATCAGCGGAGCCAGCCCGGCGGACACCGCTCCGGGGGGCCGACGGACCATGCAGGCCACCCTGGCGAAGGACGCACCCCGGCTGGACCCGGCCGACTGGGCGTTCGAGATGAAGTGGGACGGCGTCCGTGCGCTCGCCACCGTCCGGGACGGCTCGGTCACGCTGCGGAGCCGGAACGACAACGACCTGACGGCGCAGTACCCGGAACTCCAGGAACTCGGCGACCGTGCCGGGGTCGACGGCGTCTTCGACGGCGAGATCGTCGCGTTCGACGACCGGGGGCGCCCGAGCTTCCAGCTCCTGCAGAACCGGATGGGCCTGACGAAGGCGCGTGAGGTGCGGGCGGCGCAGCAGGCGACCCCCGTGCGGTTCCTGCTCTTCGACGTGCTCGAGGCCGACGGGCACGAACTCACCCGCCTGGCGTACGACGCCCGGCGACAGGCACTCGAGACGGTCGTCGAGCCCGGCGGGGCGATCGACGTGCCGCCGGCCTCGCAGGGCGACCTCGACGGCGTGATGGCGTCGTCGCAGGAGCAGGGCCTCGAAGGGGTCGTCGCGAAGAAGCGCAGTTCGAAGTACGCCGAGGGCAGGCGGTCCGAGGCCTGGCTGAAGCTCAAGCACCACGCCACGCAGGAAGTGGTCGTCGGTGGGTGGAAGCCGGGCAGTGGTCGTCGAGCGGGCGGCATCGGCTCGTTGCTGCTCGGCGTGCCCGGTCCGGACGGTCTCGAGTACGTCGGCAAGGTCGGCACCGGGTTCCGCGACCGCGACCTCGACGAGATCGCCGCATCGCTGCGACCGCTCGACCGGAAGACCTCGCCCTTCCTCGACGTGCCGCGGATCGACGCACGGGACGCGCACTGGGTGACGCCGAAGCAGGTGGGCGAGGTCGAGTTCGCCGAGTGGACCGGTGACGGGCGCCTCCGGCAGCCGTCCTGGCGGGGCTGGCGTCCGGACAAGAACCCGGATGACGTGGTGCGCGAGCACTGACCTGCCTGCCGTGTGCCAGCTCGCGAACGCGCTGATGCGTGCGCATGGGGTCCGCCCGTGGCGAAATTCCGTCCCCCGTCCATCGCTCGGGCGGGGGACGTTTCCACTCGCCCGGCCGCCGATCCGCCGCCGACTGTTACGTTCACCGGGACGAAAGGGCCTGGGGATGAGCTCGAGCAAGTACCTGCCGCCGTTCACGGCCGAGGAGCGCGTCGCGATCAACGGGGACCGTGCAGCACGGACGCCGGTCGATCCGGGGGTCGTCGTGACGGACACCGAAGCGACCTACGCGGACTTCCTCGCCGACGAGACCGACGAGTAGCCGCCGGGGCGGGGGAGAAGACGGCCCGTGCACCGGATCAGGGAGCGCACGGGCCGCCGTCGAAGCACCGTGACCGACCCTTCAGGGACGGCCGGCCACGGCGCGCTCGAACCAGGCGCGCGGAGGCGCACCTGGTAGGCACGTAGTGAAGACGAGACGAACGCCCGATTCGTCACACGAGAATCCGAGATCCGCGAAGAGGAGCTGCTCCTGTCCAGCGACGAAGCCCTCGCGGCGTTGTCCGACGCGTCGCTCGTCGAGCGCAGCGCCGACGGCGACACGGCCGCGTTCGGGGTGCTGATCCGTCGGTACGGACCGCACATGCGGGCCTACGCGGCGCGGATCCTCGGGTACGGCGACGGCGAGGCCGACGACGCCGTCCAGGAGGCCGCACTGCAGGCTTGGCAGCGCATCGACCGGGTCGAGGACCCGGAGCGGGTGCGCAACTGGCTCTTCCGAATCGCGGCCAACAAGGCCCTCGACCGGCTCCGCAGGCGACACCCGCACGCCGACCTCGAAGCGATGCTCGACGCCCCGGACGAACGACCCGTCGACGAAGTGGTCGCCACGCGGATGCAGGTGCGGGAACTCGCGCGTATCGTGCAGGCACTCCCGGATGCACAGCGCGCCGTCTGGGTGATGCGCGAGGTGGGTGGGGCGCCCTACGCCGAGATCGTCGAGGCGACCGGGCTGCCCGCGCCGACCGTCCGCGGGTTGCTCGCACGTGCGCGGCGACACGTGCTCGAACAGATGGAGGGGTGGCGATGACCGACGACGTCGACGACCGTCACGGTGCCTTCACGCTGGACGAACTCTCCGACTACCTCGACGCCGACCGGATCCCGGTGCGGGCGGACATCGAGGGTGATCCCGAAGCGGTCGCCGCACTCGAGCGGCTGCAGGCCCTGCGGGTGGCCTCACGGGACCTGCTCGACACCGAGGCATCGGCGGACGGCGACGAGCGCTGGATCAGCTCGGTGCTCGCGTCCATCCGGACCACCGCCCACGCCGGACGGGACATCCCCGTCCCCGACGACGATCCCGCCGCGCACCTGGTCGTGACCGAGGGGGCTCTGCGCGGACTCGTCCGCACCCTCGGTGACGACGTGCCCGGTGTCGTGGTCCGTCGGACCCGGTTCAGCGGTGACGTCTCCACCCCCGGAGGTGTCGTGGACGTCGACGTCACCATCGTGGCCACGCTCGAAGCGTCCGTGTCGGACCGTGCCGAGGCGCTCCGGGCACACATCACATCGGTGCTCGGCGCGCACGCACCGTTCCGGATCCGCAGTGTCGTCGTCCGCGTCGCCGACGTCGTGGTCGGGGGGGACACCGTGACCGCGGACGTCCGGGTGCTCTCCCGCGAACTCACCGCGGCCGTCCTCGCGGTGCCGGGCGTCCGGTCGGTCCTGCCGCCCGGACCCGGCCTCGCCACGCTCGTCCGCGACGTCCGCTCCGTGCTCGAGATCCCGCGGGACGGCGGGGCCGTGCTCGTGCAGGACCGTCCGGACGGGGCGCGGGTCCGCGTGGCCGTCACGACCGACCGGTCCGTGCCGACGACCACGGTCATCCGGGCCGTGCGTGACGCCGTCGTGACCGCCGCGCGCCACTTCCTCGGGGCAGCGCCCTCCGACGTCACGGTCCGCGTCGTCGAGATCGACTGACGCCGCGACCCGACCGGACGCCGACAGCTGGGCCGGCTCAGCCGGCGCGGCGGCCGTCAGTCGGCCGGCGCGGTGAGCGTCAGGCGGCCGGTGCCGGTCCGTCCGACGGCTCGGCGTCGTCCGCGACGGGGAGGCCCTCGTCGACGAGCTCGTCCTCGCCGGGTTCGGACACCTCGGCCGCGGCAGCCTTGGCCTCGTCGATGGACTCCTGCGAGCGGCGGAGGAGGTCGTCGTTGTGTGCAGTCTGGTCGCTCATGCTCCCGGAGGCTACGCGGGCGTGCCTGTGTCAGCGTCCCGACGTCCGGCCGGGCGGTGCGATCCCGAGGGTGTCCCGCCCCGCGGATCGGTGCTGGGATGGGGCGGTTCGAAGTCGACCGCTGAGGTCGGAGCCGGTGTCGAGGGCATCGCCGGCGCTGCCGGTGCGCCGTACGCGTCGGCCGCGTCGAGCACGGCGCGCGTCGCCGCCGCAGCCGTCCGCAGGGCGTCGCCGATCGGCATCGCCCGGTGGCCGGGCGTCCGGACCTCGACACCCCACGGCTCGTCGAAGCCGAGCTCCCGGACGGTGCGCACGAGCCCTGGCAGGTCCCACGCGCCCGCGCCGGGCAGGTACCGTGCCTCGCGGGATTCCTCGGACAGGGTCATGCCGGCCGGGGTGTGCAGGAGCCCGTCGCTCAGTTCGACCGCCGCGAGCGTCGCGGGCGCGACCGCCTGGCGGATCGACGCCAACGTGGACCCGCCCCGCAGGGTGTGCATCGCGTCGAGCAGCAGCCCGCCGTTCGGGTGCCCCGCCGCCGCGACGAACCGCGAGGCCCGTTCGATCGTCGGCAGGTTCGACCACGGCTCGGGTTCGAGGACGAGCTGCGCGCCGACGGCCGCGGCCTGGTCGGCCAGCACGGTCCAGTCGGCGGCCATGGTGATCGGTGATGCGCCGGGCAACGTCGTGTCGGCACGAGCGATCACCTGCCAGGCGCGGAGCGCCGCTGCGGCCTCGAGGACCACCCCACGGTCGGCGACGTCGTCGTCGGTTCGGCTCGTGCACGTCCACCAGCGGTCGAGCGGCCCCAACTGGACCCAGACGATCCCTGCACCGTCGAGCATGCGGCGGAGTTCGGCAAAACCCGTCGTCGCACGCACCTCGTGCAGGTCGTCGAGTGACAACGAGAGTCCGGCGAACCCAGCGGCACCGACCGAGTGGACCCGTTCGCGGATGGGCTCGGCGCCCGCCCACGTCCACGACGTCGCCAGCAGATCGTGTTCCATCACGGCCGTACCTCCGTCATCCCGGAGCAGCCGCGGACGCCCGTCGCGATGGTCCTGCCCCGTGTGTGCGACGCCGCGATCCCCACCTGGCGTCGCACCAGGGATACCCCGCGTGTCTGCGAGCGTTCCCAGCGGCTCGTCACACCGCGGAAACGCCGGTCAGATGATCCGGGTGCGCACCGTGCCGATGCCGGCGATCGTCCCGACGGCGAGCTGCCCGCGTTCCAGGGGCCCGACCCCCTCGGGCGTCCCCGTCATGAGCAGGTCCCCGGGGGCGAGCGTCACCGACCGCGACAGCGCCGCGATCGTCTCTGCCACCGACCAGATCTGCTCCGCCAGGTCACCGACCTGCCGTCGTTCGCCGTCGACGACGAGCTCGATCACACCGGCCGTCGGGTCGGTGCCCTGCGCCGGGACGATCGCGCCGATCGGTGCCGAGGCGTCAAACCCCTTCGCCGTGTCCCAGGGCCGGCCGAGGCGCTTGGCCTCGGCCTGGAGGTCGCGTCGGGTGAGGTCGATGCCCACCGCGTAGCCCCAGACGTGGGTGAGCGCGTCGTCGACGCCGATGTCCGCGCCGCCGGTGCCGATCGCGACGACCAGTTCGACCTCGTGCTCGAGCTGGGTCGTCTGCGGTGGGTGCGGGGTGTCCGCGTCGTCGACGACGACGGCGTCCGGGGGTTTGGTGAAGAAGAACGGCGGCTCGCGGTCCGGGTCGTGCCCCATCTCGCGTGCGTGCGCCGCGTAGTTCCGACCGACGCAGAAGACGCGTCGGACGGGGAAGCGCGCGCCCGTGGTCGTGGGGACGGTCGGGAGGCTCGGGGCCGGGATGACGAGGTCGGTCACGGTCTCAGCGTGGCAGGCTCGCAGGGCGTCGGTTCAGCTCTCACCGAAGGACGCCTCGTACTTGAGCTTCCGCGCGCGGGCGCGCTCCTGCCGTTCGCGCCACTCGAGCCGCATCTGCGCGAGCTGTTCTTCGGCGCCCTTGGCGCGCATGAGCGGACCGTAGTGGGGGCTCGCGAGGAGCCGTGGTGTCGTCATCTCGCGGTTGTCGAGCCATCGTTTGAACTCTTCATCAGTCAGTCTCGAGATCATCTGTGACCAATCCTTCCTGTTGTGTCCGGGCTTCCGCTCGTGCTGCCTCGAAGTCGGCGAGCGCTGTGGACGTCCATGTGTCGTCATCAGTCGTCCAGCTCCGGGTCACCAGTGCCGCGGACATCACGGCCGCTGCCGCGCGCCTGTCCTCGTCATCCGAGGTCGCGCGGTCGGCGACCCATGACCAACGCTGCCACCAGAGATCCCGGTGCCCCAAGAACTCGGTATTTCGCCGCCCGGCCCGCCCGTTGACCACCGACACGACCAACGCGCCGACGGCCACGAGGGCACCGACCACCGACACGACCGCACTCGTCACCGCGACATCCATGCGGACCACCTTCATGCCACAGGACCGGCCAAGCGGCGGGCGCGACCGGTCCTGTGGACGGTGATCCGGGCCTCCCGGCCTGTGCAGGAGGGATCAGGCAGACGGGTCCTGCGGCCACCCCGAGAACTCCCAGCCGTCGACCGACGGGTGGTCCTCGCCCCGCGAGTAGGCGTACTCGCGGGCGGCGTCCCGTGCAGCGGACAGCCGGTCGAGCAACTCGGCATGCGCGCCGGCATCGACCCGCGTGAGCGCGTCGTGGGCCAGGGAGAACCGGTCCATCTCACTGAGCATGAGCATGTCGAACGGCGAGGTCGTCGTGCCCCGCTCCAGGAACCCGTGCACGTGCAGGTCGTCGTGGCCGTTGCGGCGGTACGTCAGCTGGTGCACCAGCGACGGGTAGCCGTGGAACGCGAACACCGTGGGCGTCCCGGGCAGGAAGAGCGCGTCGTACTGCTCATCGGGGATGGCGTGCTCGTGCTTCCGGTGGTCCCCGAGCGACAGCAGGTCGACGACGTTGACCACCCGGACACCCACGTCGGGCGCGTGCTTCCTGATGATGTCCGCCGCGGCGAGGGTCTCGACCGTGGGGACGTCTCCGGCGCTGGCGAGGAGGACGTCGACGCGTCCGACGGTCTGTTCGGTGCCGGCCCAGTCCCAGACCCCGAGACCTGCTTTCTCGTGGACGACGGCGTCCTCGAGGGACAGGAAGACGGGCTCGGGGTGCTTCCCGGCGACGATCACCTCGATGCGGTCGGTGGTCTCGAACGCGTGCGCGGCGACGGCCAGCAGGGTGTTCGCGTCGGCGGGCAGCTTGATCCGCACCAGGTCCTGCTGCTTGGACGCGACGACGTCGAGGAACCCGGGGTCCTGGTGGGAGAACCCGTTGTGGTCCTGCCGCCAGACGTGCGACGACAACAGGATCGACAGGTTCGACACGGGCGCACGCCAGTCGATGTCGGTCGAGGACTCGAGCCACTTGGCGTACTGCCCGACCATCGAGTCGATGATGTGGGCGAACGCCTCGTAGGTGTTCAGGAGCCCGTGCCGGCCGGAGAGGACGTAGCCCTCGAGCATGCCCTCCAGCAGGTGCTCCGACAGCACCTCGGTCACGCGTCCACGGGCAGCGAGGTGCTCGTCGCCGACCGCGCGTTGTGCCCGCCACACGCGCGAGGTGACGTCGAACACGGCGTCGAGCTTGTTCGAGATCGTCTCGTCGGGGCCGAAGAGCCGGAACGTCGACGGGTTCTTCGTGATCAGCGCTGCGAGCCACGGGCCGAGCGTGCCGGTGGCCGAGGCCTTCGAGCCGGCGGGGACCCCGTACGCGTCGAGCGCTGGCCGGTCGAGGGCCGTCCGGATGCGTCCGCCGTTGGCGTGGGGCGTGGCGCTCATCCGGTCGTCGCCGGTCGGACGGATCGTCGTCGTGATCCCGAGGGGGTTCCCGTCCGCGTCGAAGAGCTCCTCGGGTCGGTAGGACCGCATCCACTCCTCGAGCTGGGCGCGGTGTGCGGAGTTCTCGCGGACCTCGGACAGCGGCACCTGGTGGGCACGGAACGTCCCCTCGATCTGCTGGCCGTCGACCTCCTTCGGCCCGGTCCACCCCTTCGGACTGCGGAGGATGATCATCGGCCAGCGGGGACGCAGGTCGGCGGCGCCTGCGGGTTGTCCGGCAGCCGCACGTTCGGCCTGCGCCCGCGCTGCCGCCTGGATGTCGTCGATCGACGCGAGCGCTCGACGCAGGGCGCCGTCGAACAGGGCGTGCACGGCGTACGGGTCGTCGTCGACCCGCTTCGAGTCCACCACGATCGGGTCGTAGCCGAGACCCCGGAAGTAAGCGGTCAGGTCGTCACCGGGGATGCGGGCGAGGACGGTGGGGTTCGCGATCTTCCACCCGTTGAGGTTGAGGATCGGCAGCACGGCGCCGTCGGACACCGGGTCGAGGAAGGTGTGCGCCTGCCACGACCCCGCGAGCGGTCCGGTCTCCGCTTCACCGTCGCCGACGACGCACGCGACCACCAGGTCGGGGTTGTCCAGGGCCGCTCCGTACGCGTGGGCGAGGGAGTAGCCGAGTTCGCCGCCCTCGTTGATGGAGCCGGGTGTCTCCGGTGCGGCGTGCGACGGGATCCCGCCGGGGAACGAGAACTGCCGGAAGAAGCGCTGCAGGTCGTCGTCCGGGTACAGCTCGCCCCACGTGCCGTCGAGCCAGGCGTTCGCGTTCATCGCCGGGCCGCCGTGGCCCGGGCCGCAGACGTACAGGAACTCGCGTCCGGTCTCGGCGATCAGCGCGTTGCAGTGCGCGTACACGAGGTTGAGGGCAGGCGAGGTGCCCCAGTGACCGAGCAGCCGGGGCTTGATGTCGTCGGGTTCGATCGGCCGCCCCAACAGGGGGTTGTCGAGCAGGTAGATCTGTCCGACCGTCAGGTAGTTGGCGGCACGCCACCAGGCGTCGACCGCCCGGAGTCGGTCGGTGGTGGAGAGCTGTGCAGGGGCCATGCCCCCACGGTACGAAACGCCGAGCCCGTGAACCTCAGGAAACCCGTCCCAAACCGATCGCGGGGGTGCACCGAATGAGTTGCACAGGGCAAAAGCCCAGGGCGCTCTCCGGTCAGACATGGCCGTTGTTCAGCGTACGCACAGGAGCATACGTCGGCCGTCGGCCGGGGCGCCCACACAGCAAAGGACAGA